>CAZWLZ010000103.1:0-10948 GCA_964634505.1 uncultured bacterium
CATTTTTTCCCTAATTATTATATCAAATTACTAATTTCCGATAAAGTCTATTACTTCTTTTTTTCGCCCTAATTCCCCATTTCCCTCTCTCCCCATTTGTCTTACTTGAGAATGAAACAGCCCTTCCTTAATAAGGGGGATAAAGAAAAAAGACCCCTTCTCAAGGGAGGGGTTTCTTTTGTAGCTAGAATAAAACAATCTAGTTTCTTAAAATTAATGATAATGCTAAAACTAGGGCTGTACAAGGACAGTAGTACCTACAGTAACTAAATCAAATAAAGATCGGACATCTTTATTTTTCATTCTGACACAACCATGAGAAACTGCTTGACCAATTAAATGCTCTCCGGGTGTACCATGAAAACCAATCGAATTAGTGCCATCAGTCCAAAAACCAATCCATCGATCGCCTAAAGGATTGCCTTCCCCGCTGGGAATAACTTTTCCTGTCCAAGGATTTTGCCAAGAAGGCGACTCTACCATTGAAATTACCGAAAAATTACCCTTAGGAGTTTCCCAGCCTTTTTTACCTACCGCAATAGGGAAACTAGCAACTTCTTGATCTTGTTGATAAACATAAACTTTTCTTTGACTAAGACGAATAATCACTTTAACATCAAAAAGTTCTTGAGTAGAAGGTAAATACAAACTTGAATCACCTAAATTCGGTAACTCAGGAATCTTAAAATTCAATAATTCTTGATTCGTATCAGAAGAATTAATCTCTAATGCCATGACATTAGAAGGAGCAAAATTTAAAAAGGCAATGGAATAAGCAACGCCCCAACATAAATATTTTAATTTTTGAGGGACATTCATTGTAGAAAGTTTACGCTTCATTACGGTGAATATAAATAAAATGTCCTAGTCAATCAAGTATGAAAATATTTAATCAATTAAAAAAAATTTAACAATGGGCTTAGATAGCCCACTGCTTAAATCAAAACATAAGTTAATGAATTTGATCAATTAACTTAACAAAATTTAATATAAACCTCTAATCGGTTCTGATACTGGTTCTGGGGTATATTCTACAGGGGTAGGAGTTGGCATAGGAGTCACTTTTCTTACTGTTGTAGTTGAAGTGGTACTTTTATTGGCTTCTAAGGCTTTCCATAAAGAAGCTGTTCTATCTTTTAAACTAGATGTTTCTGCCACTCTTTTATAACCATAATCAGCCTCTAATTTGGAAATCCAAGGAGTATGAGCTCTTCCTATTAATTTATAACCACCATCAACTTTTTCAACCAAAACATCTTCTCCAGCATAAGCGGAGCCAGAGGCGTGAAAATAACCACCATCAGATACTTTGATAAATTTGATACTACCAGCTTCACCAATAACTCGACCTAATAAATAATCATTCCATTCTATTTGAGGTTTTCCGTCGTAAACATCATGGCCTCTTAATTGTGCAATTAATTGATCTGGGGGGGAATTGACTGCATCTATTTCTAAAGATTTTAATTCATCTAATGGCACTAAACCAGCTTTAGCTGAAGTGCTTAATAAAGAATTTCCGACTAATGCTATTCCTAATGTTACCAACATGGTTAACTTTTTCATTGTTTTTTTTACCTCACATCAAATTTTGAAAATACTAATTTATAAAAACATTTGCTATTGTAAATTTAATTAAAAAACAAATGCTTAAAGTAATCATAATTTATCTTGACCAATTTTTAACAAATTTAATCATAATTGTGATCATAAAATGACATTACTTTATTTTTCTGTCTTGGAATTATCAGAAATATTTGATAATTCTTTTGTTTCTGCTTGATCGATAATGGTTGTTTCTATTTTTTCTTGAGGTGGATCAATTTTTAGGTTTTCCATTGGTAGAGATTTCGTCTCTTCTATTTTTGGGGTAGTTTCTTCTATTGCTGGTTTAATTTCTTCAATTTTTGGAGTAATTTTTTCTATTGCTGGTTTGATTTCTTCGGTTAAACTAGATTTTTCTGTTTTTGGGGAATTTTTTATTGGTTGATAATTTTTTATGGCGATCGCCATAGCATCTTCTAAGGAAATTTTATTTTTAACCAATTTAGTTAAAGTATCATTAATTTTAGGATCATAATCAATCAGTCTAATGGTACTATTAAAGACGTTTTTAACAGTTTCTCCTTGAGAATCAATAAATTCTATTTTTACCCAATTTTTACCCTGATTAAAGCCTTCTAAATAAAGAGGTTGCCAAGTATCCATTAAAAAAATTTCGTCGTTAATCGTTACACGAATACGCCAATCATCAATATTATCTTCCAAATTTTGTTGAGCAACTTGATGTAAAGGGGCATTAGTTAAATAAAAATCGAGCATAATTGGCTCGGCACCATAGCTACCTTGAGGACGACTATAAGTTAATAAAGGTTTTTTTAGGTCTGGATTATAGTTATCACTAGGGGTAAAAACATGAAAAGTAGTTTGAGCGTAAGCACCTTCATTTTTAAAACTTTCATGCCAAGGACGAGAGGCAAAAACTCTCAGAGTATGACTACCAGCCGTTAAATTATTAAAGATAATTGGTTTATCTGTGCTATAAACTGCTTGATAAGGTTGATCATCGATAAAAAGATGTAAATGAGGTCCCATAGCTAATTTTTCATCTTTAAAAAGGTTAAAATCTTTTACTTCTAATTGAACTTCGATAGTAGTATCTTTGATAGTTTGATTATTTTGGGGAGAAATAATTGATACTTGTGGAGTTGATTGATCAAAAGTTTTATTTAACTCTTGAATTAATCTCGGAGGTGAAACTTCAGCAATTTTTACAGTTTTAGGAATAAGGGGATTTGATGGTGAATCAAAGGCTTGAACTTGATCAATTTGATTATTACAACTGATTAATAGAGAGCTAATGAAAATAGCTATGAGAAAAGAGCAAATTTTGTGTAAAGGAAATTGTGACAAAAATAAATTATTTTTCAAGGTTATTTTCTCCTATTTTTTGGTGATGAAAACCGATAGCATAATTAATATATTCAGTTTACAATGAATGACATAACTAACTAACTAAAAATCAACTAAAAAAATATGAATATTTCTCCTCAATCTCTTTATAAATGGTATGCTGACACTTTGCGTAATCCTAAATATCGTTGGATTATTATTATAGGCACTTTGGTTTATTTAATTAGTCCTTTTGATATTGCTCCTGATTTTTTGCCTATTGTTGGACAAGTTGATGATGCTATTGTTTTGACTGTATTTTTAACAGAAATAAGTAAAATGTTTCTTGCTTTTAAAAAAGAGAAATCAGTCAGTGATAATATTTCTGATGATTATGATACTCAGAATAATGAGGCAAAAACTGTCAATGTTGATGCTGTTTCTGTGGAGTAATTTGTTAAAGATTAACACAAGTTTTCAGTTTTAGGCTTAACAAAAGACTTGTGTTTTTTTTTATAAATTGGATGATTTTACAATAAATACTATATATTAATTAATTATTAAAATGTCAGAAAAAAAGAAAATTTTATTAGTAGATGACGAACCTGGTATTAGAGAATCAGTTCAGGCTTATTTAGAATATGATGAAGAATTAGAGGTAAAAACTGCTGATAATGCTACAACTGCTTGGGCTATTTTAAATAAAGAAATGCCTTCTTTGATTATTTCAGATATTATGATGCCTAATGTTAATGGTTATCAATTTCTGCAACAAATCAGAGAGGATATTCGTTTCGCTCATTTGCCTGTGGTTTTTTTGACTGCCATGGGTATGACTGGCGATCGTATTGATGGTTATAAGGCTGGTTGTGATGCTTATTTATCAAAGCCTTTTGAACCTGAAGAGTTAGAAGCTATTGTGAAAAATTTATTACAAAGAAATGAGGTAAAAGAGGAAAGTCAGCCTAATAATAATCAATTGGCTGAAATAGTGCGAGATTTAAAAGATATTAAACAAAAAATGGAAGGTAATACTTCTTTTTCTGTTACAGCCCTTGATAAACCTCTTGATTTTACCCCCAGAGAGCAAAGTGTTTTAGATTTAGTTTCTCAAGGATTAATGAATAAGGAGATAGCTAAAACTTTACAAACTAGCGTTAGAAATGTAGAAAAATACGTTAGTCGTTTATTTGGAAAAACGGGAACTAATAGTCGCACTGAATTAGTACGTTTTGCTTTAAAACACGGTTTAACTGATTTTTAAAATGTTACTTCTTTTTTTTCGTTGCTGAAGTGAGAAGTGGAAAATCAAAAATTTCTTTTTTCTTTCCTCTTTGTGGCTTTGCAAGACAGAATTATACATCATTTATCAACGCCTAATTTTAAAAATAGCATCTCTTTGTGAGGCAAAAAAATATAAAGTTTTAAAGATATGACAAAATATGATTAATAGAAAAGGAGATAATTTAAAACATTGGAAAATCTAAATTTAATTGAATGTGGCATGGTTGTGGCGGGGCAAGGTTTAAAAGGGGAAGTCAGAATTAACAGTAGTTCGGATTTTCCTCAGCGATTTCTCAAACCAGGCCCAAGATGGTTACAAATTAATGCCCAGAGTAGCCCTCAAGCGGTAGAATTATTACGGGGTTATCATGTACCTGGTAAAAATATTTATGTGGTTAAGTTTTTGGGAATTGATACTCGTCAACAAGCTGATAGTCTTAAAGGTTATAAATTTTTGGTAAATAGTGGCGATCGCCCATTTTTAGAATCAGAAGAATATCACGTTCAGGATTTAATTAATTTAACTGTTTTTAATCAATTAAATGGCGAAAATATAGGGGTAATAACTAATATTTTTACCGCTGGCCATGAGTTATTAGAAGTAACTTTGACTGAAGAATTACCAGCAAATAATCTGGAGGTGGAAGAAAAAAAATCTAAAAAATTAACTGTTTTAATTCCTTTTGTGAAGGAAATTGTACCAATTGTTGATCTGGAAAAAGGCAAAATAGAAATTAATCCCCCTAAAGGTTTATTAGAAATACATAATTAAGACAAAATCAAATCCTACAATAGATCAAAAATGATTTCATAATGGCACTTTGAAAAATTAGAGATATAATTTTATTATTTAGTAAGATTAAAAATTTTTATAATTATGGTTGATTTATTGGCGATCGGTCTTATTGGTACTTATTTATTGGGAATTTGGCGTTTTTGGCGTGGTTTTAAAAATACTAATTTTCAACCAGGTGTAGTTAATAAATTACGTTTATCTCTTTTGTGGCCTATCTTGGCTATTACTAATAAATCTTATCGTCGCAATTTTCAAAAAGCGATCAAAGGTTCGCCTTAATAATATAATGTTTTCTTCTATTTGGTTAATTGGAGGAACAAGTGAAAGTGTGATCATTGCTGAATTATTAATTAATAATCATTTTCCTTGTTTAATTTCTGTAACAACTGATACTGCTATTGATCTTTATCGTCATATTCCCCATATAAAATTTTTTGTGGGGAAAATAGATGTTCATAAAATTAGTGAGTTTATCTTTTCTCACCAGATTAAGGCTGTCATTGATGCTAGTCATCCTTTTGCTGTGCTTATTTCTCAAGGTGCTATCCATGCCTGTCAACTTCAGAAAATTCCTTATTTACGTTATGAACGTCCTTTATTATCTGATGGCGATCGCCATCAAAAAGAATTTTCGCAAATTGAAAATCTTTTAAGTAGTAATCTTTTACAATCGAAACGAGTTTTACTAACTATTGGTTGTAATTCTTTATCTTTATTTAAAGAGTATCATCAAGAAGCTCATTTATTTGCCCGAATTTTACCCTATAGTGAGTCTATATTAATCGCTAATCAAGCTGGTTTTGATAATTCTCATTTAATCGCTATGCGTCCACCTTTTAGCTTTGAATTTGAAATGGCTTTATGGCATTTATGGCAAATTGATCTAGTTGTTACTAAATCATCAGGTATATCCGGAGGTGAAGATATAAAAAGAAAGGTGGCTCAAGGGTTAAATATTCCTTTAATTTTTATTTCCCGTCCTTCCATTGATTACCCTCTTGTCACTAATGAATTGCCAAAAATTATTAGTTGGTTAAGAAAAATTTTTCCTGATTATCACTAATGTAAAATTGGGTCTGATTTCCATTTTAACAAATTAGCTTATATTTGTCAATGAAAAGTAAACATATTGACTAAAAAATCTCGATTTTTTAAAATTGTGTCTAACTTCTACTTTAACTAAAATATAGATAAAAGTCAAGGAAAGATAGGAAAAACTTTTCTTTTTTCTGATCATCGGAAAAGAAAATTAAGAAAATTAAGAAACTTTTTTATCCATAGGGGGGATATTATTATTAGAATTGTGATTGAGTTGACGGCGGCCATTATGGACGATTTTGAGCATTTCTGCTAATTGTTTTTCCAAGCGAGAAAGGGAAGAATCAGTATAATCATCAGCATCATTTTGAATTTCTTCATATTCAAGGAGTGCTTCTTGTTTCATTTTATTAATTTCTTGTTGAGTTTTTTTCTTTATTTGTTCAACTTCTGCAAGAGTCTTTTTTTGAAGATTTTCGCATTCTTGTTGTACTTGTTTTCTAATTTGATTAGCTTGTGCTTCTGCTTGTTGTACAATTCTAGTTTCATCTAAAATTTGATTAGCTTTTTTTTGAGCATTATCAATTAATTTTTGAGCATATTGTTGAGATTCACTAATAATACGCTCTTTTTGCTGTAAAATTTCTAAGGCTTGTTCTAAAGTATCAGGGATATTTATTTTAATTAACTCTATTTGATTAATCAATAAATTTTCATCAACTAAAGTTTTGCCTAAAAAAGGAATATGGGGATTATCGATAATCATTTCGACTAATCGATCAATTTCTTCGTCTATTTGAAAGCCAATTTCTTCCACTTGATTAGAGAGATTTTCCGTAAGAATCATTTTGTTATCTTGAGATTGATTTTGAGAAATATTATTTATCATAATTTGTGTCACCTTTTAATTTAATTAAAAATATATAGTTAATTGATTATTTATTGTGATTCTCATGTGAAAATTTAAAATGTAAATACATATCTTTGTTAACATTTTCTGGCACTAAATGATCGATACAACCTCCAAATCTAGCAATTTCTTTAACAATACTACTACTTAAAAAACTATATTCAGTAGTGGTTGCTAAAAATACAGTTTCGATTTCTGCCCATAAACTCTTATTAGTATGAGCCATTTGTAATTCTTGTTCAAAATCTGATAATACCCTTAATCCTCTTAATAAGACTCCTGCTTTTTTTTGTTTTGCATAATCTACTGTTAAACCAGAAAAACTATCTATTTCCAAATTTGATAAATGTTTAGTACATTCTTTAATTTGTTCAATTCTTTTGGCTACAGAAAATAAAGGTTGTTTATTAGGATTACGCAATACTGCCACAATTACTTTGTCAAATAAAAAACTACTACGTTTTATTAAATCAAGATGCCCTAATGTAATAGGATCAAAACTACCTGGGTATATAGCAATCACGGTTTTTTTATTTTTTATGTAACAATTGGAATTATATCTTATCTTAATTGTTAATTTTCATTACTTCAATATTTTATTATTTTATTTTTCTCCTGCCCAATAATTTTTATTATTATTTTTAAGTTTATGTATATTTTTAATTAATTTTGCTTATGATAGATTGGACTATTTTTTTAAAAACTCAACAATTAGATTTTATTTCTCGAATTAAGTCTAATTATCTTTTAATTTCTGATGATAAAAATCAGTTTACGGAGTTAATAAATTGTCAAAATAAATTATTAGAAAGTGTGATTAAATCTTGTCATCAAATTATTAAGCAATATGAGTTAATTTCTGATGATGAAAAACTTTTTAATAATCTTTTTCAAAATCAATTAGGTAAATTTATTTTTAAATATTATTTTAGTGATTTGATTAATGAAATTATTTTCAATGATGATTTTGCCGAACAAAAAGTTGATTTTACTTTGAAAAAAAATGCTGAATTTTGTTTAAAAATTAAAACTTCCAATAATATTATTAATGACTTAAAATGGTGGTTTAGTTCAGATGAAATTAAACAAAATAATCTTTTAGTGTGTTATTTTTCGCCTCAAATTTTTAAATCTAATTATGTTGAATATCCTGTTATTTTAGCTGGTTTTTTACCTACTAATTTGATTGAAAATAAAGAACAATCTCAATATTTTGCTTTGCATCAACTTTTATATAGTGGTGGTTTAAAGACTTATTTGAATAGTTTTAATACAACTAATTTTAATCCGATTAGTATTACTAAAAATTCTAATATTAATAGTGATTATTCTTTGGCGATTGCCATTAATTCTAAAACATTAAAAGTAATTTCTAATGATTATAAAAATTATGTATTAAAAGGAATTAGTAAATGGGAAACAGGCGATCAACAAGGGGCAATTCAAAATTTTTCAGAAGCAATTAAGATTAATTCTGATTATTATTTAGGTTATTATTGGCGTGGTTTTATTAATAGTAGTATTGGCTATTATGAGGAGGCTTTAGATGATTATAACAAAGCCCTAAAAATCAATTCTAAATCGTTTTATGCTTTCTATAAAAGAGGTTTTGTCTTCTCAAAAATGAATAATTATTTAAGTGCATTGGAAGATTATTCTACCGCTATTATTATTAATAATAATTTATTTCAAGCCTTTTATAATCGAGGAATTTGTAAAAATACATTAAAGGATAAATTAGGTGCAATTGAGGATTATAATCAAGCCTTAAAATTAAATAGTAATTTTGCCTGTGCATTTTATAATCGGGGTATTATTTATAGCGAATTAGGTGATTTTAAACAAGCAATATTTGATTATCAAGAAGCCATAAAAATTCAACCTAATTATACCAATGCTTATTATAATTTAGCGATTTTATTAGCTGATTTAGGAGACTATAAAAGTGCTATTAATATTTACAATAAAGTATTAGAAATGAAACCTAATTTTATTCCCGCCGAATACAATAAACGGGTATTAATTCATTATTTTAAAAGAAGTGAAAATCTGCAAAATAATAATGATAATCAAATAAAAGCCCATAATAAATTTAATATTTCTAATGACTTAAAATTATCTAAAAAAGATAATAATGAAGAAGAAATAATGCAAGATTTATTTAATGATAATTTACCAAAATTGTTAACTAATCCTTGGGGGAGTATTTTAAATAGGGAATAGGCGAGGGGTGTTGGGGAATGGGTAATAGGTAATAGGTAATAGGTAATAGGTAATAGGGGAAGAAAAAACAAAAATTGATTATTAGTTTTAACTAGGGTGTGTCATCAATTAGCTGGTACTCCTTGTTGGAACTGGATTCTGGCTTTAAACCCATTTTTGATAGGTAGTTATTAAAGTCTTACTATGACTGCATCCTAGATTTAAATGATGACACGCCCTATATATCTGTGTATTTTGGAGTTTTAAATTAATTTTATTTTATCTCTGTTAAGTTAAAATCTAATGTCTAATACCTAAGCCCTAAAACCTTCTTAACAAACCTAAAACCTAATACCTAACACCTAATACCTAACACCTAATACCTTCTTATTTAATTGATAATAGTTGATCTTTTGAGAGGAGATGAAAAGAAAGATTTATAAGCTAATTTTCTTTCATTAATAGTGTCTTTGTCAAAATTCCAAAGACTTTCATAAAAGAAAAAAGAGACACCAGCAAAACCTTTTTGCCGAGTTAAATCAACTTGTTGTTTAATCAAATTTATATCAACAGAAAGCCCTTTTAAACCAGCTAAGATGGCGATCGCCACTGGAATATGTTGATTAGCATTTTGAATCTCGCTTTTCTCTAATTCTGCGGTGAAAGAAGTCATATTATTGCGATAAATTTGAACAATTAATTCTTCAATAAAACCTTTTCTTTCCCAAGTTTCCCAATCTAATAAAAAACTCTCCTTAGAAAAACCTTGAGGATTAGGAGAAATAGAAACAATTACATCCTTTTTAACAGCCTTAATTTGATGAAATAAAACCCCCATATAATCAGTAATTTTATCAGCACGCCACTGAATCCATTCAGGATTTTTCGGATTTATCGGGGGATAGTTGCCATCATGTTCTTGTTGATATAAATGAACAGTATAATTGTCATAACCAAAATCAGAAGGATAACCAAAATGATCATCAAATTGGATACCATCTATATCATATTTTGTCACTATTTCTAAAACTAAATCACTAATAAATTTTTGTACCTCAGGATACAAAGGATTTAACCAAACTCTTTCGTGAGTATTACCTTCCAACCAAACTCTATCCCCATTTAAACGACGAGTTAACCATTCAGGATGAAGTTTAGCTAATTCCGAATCTTTGGGCGCCATAAAACCAAATTCAAACCAAGGAATTACTGCCATTTTCTGATTATGGGTTTCTGTAATAATTTCCTGCAATACATCTCTATTTTGTAAACCTTTTTCTGGTGACATCTCTACACCAATCACTTTTTTATTAACCTGACTAGGATACAGAGTATAACCCCAATTCCAAACAGTAGGATAAAGACTATTAAAATTAAATTCGGCTAAAGTCTTGATAGCATTTTTAGTATTTTCTTTACTAAAAAGTACATCACTATCAATATTAGTTAACCAAACGCCCCTAATTTCTGAGGTAGGCAGTTGTGCGTTAGTAGAAAAAAAAGAAGGGAAAAAAGAGACATAAAAACTAGCCAAAAATATAAGAATGAGTGCTTTTTGATGGGATAGTATCCGCCAAATTTTGGTTTGATTTAACATGAAAATAAAGATTAAATATTCTTATGAATAAGAGATGATTGATAATTGAATTTTTCTTAAATTAACATAAATTTAACCTTCACTATCAATAAGAAGGTTTTAGGTTTTAGGTATTTGGTGTTAAGTTATCTAAGAAGGTATTAGATATTAGGGATTAAGTTTTAGCAGAGATAAGTGCCTAGACAAAATTAATTGTGGATTTTATTTTTTTAATTTAGAGTGACAAGGG
>CAZWLZ010000104.1:0-10898 GCA_964634505.1 uncultured bacterium
CCTTGCGCTCCTTCTAAAATTATTGGCATTGGTAAAAATTATGCTGGTCATGCTTTAGAAATGGACTCAGAAATTCCGAAAGAGCCTTTAATTTTTTTAAAACCTCCTAGTGCTATTTTGGCTAATGGACAACCTATTTTTTATCCTAAACAGTCTCAAAGAGTTGATTATGAAGGAGAATTAGCTCTTATTATTGGCGATCGCCTAAAAAATTGTTCTATTGAAGATGCCCAGATGAAAATTTGGGGTTACACTATCGCTAATGATGTAACAGCTAGGGATTTACAAAAAAAAGATGGTCAATGGACTAGGGCAAAAGGATTTGATACTTTTTGCCCTCTAGGTCCTTGGATAGTCAGAGAATTAAGTCCAGGTGCAAAATTAAAAACCTTTATTAATGATGAAAAAGAGCCACGACAATCCGCTTTATTCTCAGATTTAATTTTTCCTCCAGCCGAAATTGTTGCCTATCTTTCGGAAATTATGACCTTATTACCAGGGGATGTTATTTTAACAGGTACTCCTCAAGGTATTGCACCCATGCAAGTTGGAGATCGAGTAAAGATAGAAATAGAAAGTATCGGCACTTTGGAAAATTATATTGAATCGGCCCCTGATTAATTTATAAATTTGTCTATTTTATCTTTTGCGATCGCCAATTTTAGTCCCCTAAATTTTTAACAAAATCTAGTCTTTTAAGGGACTTGAGAATAAGCAGCCGGAGAAATAACAGGCATTTCGGCATACTTACCCATGGCTGATTGAATCAGTCCATAAATAGAAGTCCCCATAATGCCTAAAAATATAGTATTGGATAGAGTATCCATAATTAAAGTAGGACTAAAATTATTAATGAAGGAAAAAATAAGAGCAAGAAGAGATAAAATTATATCAATTAAAATACTTTGCATCGTATTAAACCGAATAAAATGACTGATTTGGGGATTTCTCACCACAGCAGCAAATAAGATAAAAAAGATAATCAAGCCCGTAAATTGCCCTAAAAAAGTAGACATAAATTGGTAAACAAAGTCTATCGGAATTAAAACAATTTTGAGATACTCAAGAAAGACAAATTGATTCAATAAATCTTTTGCAAAGGGAGATTGAAAATAGAGGTAAAATAAGGGCATTAAATATACTAACGCCCCAAAAATGCGATCTTTCGTATTAGTTAAGCCACGCCAACTCATATTTGTATAAATTATTATTAGTTTTTATAGAATTTTAATCAATTACTCAATATTAGCAAGACGAAAGCCCATTTGACATTCAAATATACTTGGTTTGCCCTCTTTCGCTTTACTGAGGCACTGTCCACAACTTAATTTATCTTTGTGCCAACGAGGAAAACCATTTTGAGTTGCCAATAAACATCCCTGACATACTTTTTCTGGAGATAGTATTTGTTCATTTTGTAAGATTACTAACATATTTTTCTCCTTTTACTGCTGATATTTCTATCATAATCCTTAGTCTAATTTATATTGTTGCTATTAACACATAATTTAACTTTTCAGTTGAATATTTTTTCCCTTCTTTTTTAGTTTGATAAAAACTTATTTTGCCTTTCCTATTGAGAATCTTTCACTTTCATATTTTTTTCATTTTTAGCAAAAAAGCCAAATTTGACTAATTTTGCCCGATTTTGCCATTTTCGTTGCTAAAAACATCATGAAGTGTTATTATAAGAGTAGGCTAAAATAATTATGTCCATATAAAATTGAGTAATTTTTAGTAACACCAAAAATTTTGGCATTGATCAATTTTTAAGATAAGATTGTGTCTCGCAAAGGCGCAAAGAAGAAGAGGAAATAAAATTTTTGTTTTCATCCTTAAACTTTTGTAATGCTAAGGTTTAAAGTAGATATAAAAAATAATGTTTATAGAAACAAGGGGTTTAAACCCCTTGTTAGTCCTTCTAGCAATTATGGCGATCGCTATAAAATTATTTAGTCTTTTAATATCAACGATAAAAGACAATAATAACTCTACAAGATATAATATTAAAAATGATTAGAGAAGAATGAAATTCTACCATTTTCTAGTCAAACTTAAATCAATTTGGTAGTTATTTAATATTTGTATGACAAAATTGATTCATATTCGTGGCGCTCGGCATCATAATCTTCAAAATATTGATTTAGAGTTGCCCTCAAATAAGTTAATAGTTTTTACGGGTGTTTCTGGTAGTGGTAAATCTTCTCTTGCTTTTGATACTATTTTCGCTGAAGGACAACGTCGTTATGTAGAGTCTTTGAGTGCTTATGCTAGACAATTTTTAGGGCAATTAGATAAACCAGATGTTGATAGTATTGATGGTTTATCTCCTGCTATTTCGATCGATCAAAAGTCAACTTCCCATAATCCTCGCTCAACGGTAGGCACGGTTACCGAAATTTATGATTATTTACGTCTCTTATATGGACGTGCTGGTAATCCTCATTGTCCCAAATGTGATAATTCTATTTCTCCTCAAACGATTGATGAAATGTGCGATCGCCTATTATTTTTACCAGAAAAAACTAAAATTCATTTATTAGCACCCGTAATTAGGGGCAAAAAAGGCACACATCATCAATTATTATCAAGTCTTGCTTCTCAAGGTTTTGTGAGAGTTAAAATTAATGGCGAAATTAAGGAATTATCAGAAAAAATTGAGTTAAATAAACAAAAAACTCATAATATTTCTGTTTTAGTTGATCGATTAGTAATCAAAGCTGGTTTACAAGAAAGGTTAGCCGATTCTTTACAAACTTGCTTAAAAATTGGTGAAGGTATTGCTATGGTTGAGATTTTATCTGATCAAACTACCTTAGAGAAAGAAAATAAAAAGAAATTAAAAAAGATAACAGAGACAAATATTATTCTGTCAGAAAACTTTGCTTGTCCTGAACATGGTACAGTCATGGAGGAGTTATCACCGAGATTATTTTCTTTTAATTCTCCTTATGGTGCTTGTAGCGATTGTCATGGGTTGGGAAGTTTACGTCAAATTTCACCCCTTCGAGTTATCCCCCATCCTAACGCCCCTTTAGAAAAGGCGATCGCCCCTTGGTTGGATAAAGACAATTCTTATTATACTAACCTTATGAAAGAGATTGGAAGGGCATTAAAAATTCCCATGGACACTCCTTGGCAAAATTTAACCCAAGAGCAAAAACACGCTATTATGTATGGATCAAAAGAATTAAGTGATTCCTTGATCGGTTATTATCGTTTATCCAAAGGCATCATTGGAATGATCGAAACAACTTATAGAGAGACTAATTCTGATTTAGTTAAACAGAAATTAGAACCTTATTTAGAATACATACCTTGTGAAAGTTGTCAAGGAAAAAGATTAAAACCAGAAGCCTTATCTGTCAGATTAGGTCAATATCATATCACTGATTTAACTCAAGTGGCGATCTCCGAGTGTTTAGAAAAAATAGAGAAATTAGAATTAACACCACGTCAAGCCATAATTGGAGAGTTAGCTTTAAAAGAAATTAAAGCCCGATTAAAATTTTTATTAGATGTCGGATTAGATTACCTTACTTTAGATAGGGCAGCCATGACATTATCAGGGGGAGAAGCCCAAAGAATTAGATTAGCAACGCAAATAGGTTCAGGATTAACAGGAGTATTATACGTCTTAGACGAACCTAGTATTGGATTGCATCAAAAAGATAATGAAAAATTGTTACTTACCCTAAGAAAATTACAAAGTCTTGATAATACCTTGATCGTAGTTGAACATGATGAAGATACTATTAAAAATGCAGATCATATCGTCGATATTGGCATTGGTGCCGGTGTTCATGGTGGTAAAATAGTTTGTCAAGGTAACCTTGAAAATCTGTTAAATTGCCAAGAATCCTTAACAGGTGCGTATCTCTCAGGCAGAAAAAAAATTGAAATACCTTCACAAAGAAGAGAAGGCAACGGACATAGTATCACTTTAAAAAATTGCCATCTTAATAACCTAAAACATATTAATGTAGAAATACCCTTAGGTAAATTCGTGTGTATTACGGGGGTATCAGGTTCAGGAAAATCAACCCTAATTAATGAATTATTATATCCAGCTTTACAGCATCATTTTACCAAAAGAGTGCCTCTTCCCATGGGCTTAGGAGAAATTGAAGGAGTTGAAGCGGTTGAGAAAGTTATTGTCATCGATCAATCACCCATTGGACGTACACCCCGTTCAAATTGTGCAACTTATACCCAAGTATTTGACATAATTAGAGAAATATTTGCAGAAACCATCGAAGCAAAAGCCAGAGGCTATAAAGGAGGCAGATTTTCTTTTAACGTCAAAGGCGGTAGGTGTGAAGCCTGTGGAGGTCAAGGAGTTAACGTTATTTCCATGAATTTTTTACCCGATGTTTATGTGCAATGTGATATATGTAAAGGGGCAAGATATAATCGTGAAACACTACAAGTAACTTACAAAAATTACTCCATTGCGGAAGTATTAAATATGACCGTAGAAGAAGCCTTAAAAACCTTTGAGAATATACCTCGTGCCGTCAATAAATTACAAACATTATTTGATGTAGGATTAGGTTATATAAAATTGGGGCAAAGTGCGCCCACCTTATCAGGAGGAGAAGCCCAAAGAGTTAAACTTGCTTCAGAATTGTGTAAAAGTTCAAAAGGAAAAACCATCTATTTGATAGACGAACCTACTACGGGCTTATCCTTTTATGACGTTCATCAGTTATTAAATGTATTAGAAAAATTAGCAAATAAAGGTAATTCTATTATTGTGATTGAACATAATTTAGACGTAATTAAATGTGCAGATTGGATTATCGATTTAGGATTAGAAGGAGGTAACAAAGGCGGGGAATTAGTGGCTGTTGGTACACCAGAGAAGATTGCTAAATCTAAAAAATCTTATTTGGCAAAATATCTAAAAAAACTATTGTAAAAGAATAGAATGTATAAAATTGAGTATAGTAAAACAGCAATTAAAAAACTAAGTAAAATTCCTAAAAATTTAATTAAACGTGTTCAAAATAAATTAACAGAAATAGCAAAAAATCCCTATGGAGATAATCCTAACGTAAAAAAGCTAGTTCGTAGAGAAGGATATAGACTAAGAATAGGTGATTGGCGAATTATTTATGAGATAGATAATAATAAAATTGTTATCTTAGTTTTAGACATTGATACTAGAGGAAACATTTATAAATGACAACGGAAATTATCAAAAAAAATGGTAAAAGTTATGCTATTATTTTCTATGAGCAACGTCGCAAATATAATTTATCTTGGTAGCAGTTTATCCAATTAGAAATGATGGATAAAATAATTCTCTAAAGTTGATAATTATACTAACCTGTTCCTCAGAACAAAATTGATGCCCCACTAGGTAAGATTCTTCCTTTTAAATAATCATATCTACATCAATATTTAAAATCTCAGCTATAACTTCTAAATTTTTGTGAGTAGCAATACTAATATTATCCTCAATTTTTTCTAATTTTTTAATCTCAATATTACTTTTTTGTGATAATTCTAAAATACTTATACCACGATATTCACGATAAATTTTAATAGGATTTTCTCCTTTAAAAAAAATGCTGTCAACTATCTCAGACGGAAAACTTTCTTCTGATTTATTTTTAGCATTATCGTAGTCTTTTATATCAGCCAACATTTCTGCATCTTCGATTAATTGTTGAGAAAAATCATTGGTAAAATCTTCACAAGAAGAAAAATTGCCCTTTTCAAAATCTTCTAATCCTTGGGTAATACCTTGAATTGTTTCTTGATAGTCTTGCAATTCTGATTCTATGGCATGAGTAATAATTTCAGCGGCTATTTCAGAAATGTCTTTACCTTCTTTTGTTGCCTTTTGAGTTAGTTGTATCTCTATTTTTGGAGAAAGATTAATTGTAGAGAATGAATTAATTTGTATGCTTTGTTGAAATGATAATTGTTTATGTTGTAAATATTCATTAACTCTGAAGATAATTAAGCTACAGTAACTTCTTAATTGAATAACTAATCCCTTCTTTTCTCTTGAATCTTTAAAATATTCTTTCAAATCATAAGTCTTAGCTAACAAAGTTTTTTGTGCATTTTCAGAGAATTGTATTAATTCAAATATTGAAAATATATGGACGAATAAATCAATAGTTTCAGCAATTAATTGAAAGCCTTCAATTGTCTTTTGTAAGTCTATTTTTTCATCTCCAGTTTTATCCTCATAAACAATAGACATACCTAAAAGTAATTGATAGTATGCTCCCAAAGAATTTGTTATGTCGTCAATTTTATATCCTAATTCAATGGCTTCTGGTATGTGCTTATAACGTCCCCACAAATTTAACCAAGAGTTAGTTAAATTATAAAATAATTCGGCTCTCTGTTTGTAAGTAATTGACTCATCACAACATTTATCTAGGATAATTTTTGTTTCTTCAATGAAATTTTCAAAAATTTTTTTATCTGAATTAGCAAAAATCTCATTCAAATATTTTGTAATAATTTCAAGATTATTTAAAAAGTAATCATGACGACCATTATTAATATCTTTTAATTTAATATTATTCATATTCTTTGTTTATTAAAAATTTAAGAATTCATTTTTATCTTTCATTTACCAAGATAAATTATATTTACAAATTTATTCACTTATGACTATAACACTTTAATTATAATAGTTATTTTTTGTGGCGGTCGCCTTAGTAAATTTTTTATCAAAATCTCCTAACTAACTTGTTCGTTGGTATAAGTAAAATTAGCAGTAACATTTTGAACATCATCTAAAGACTCTAAAGTGTCGATCAACTTTAAAATTGATTTAAGAGAGTCAGAGTTATTAATTTCAATAGTATTATTAGGAATCCAACGCAACTCAACTTCAGACACTAAAAAATTATTCTTAGTCAAAACTTGATTAAGATTTTCTAAATTACTAACACTGGTAAAAACTTCTACTCCTTGAAACTCTTCCTCGTCTATCATTTCATAACTATCCGCTTGGGCTTCTAACAAGACTTCTAATAATTTTTCCTCATCTATTTTTCCTTCTAAAGTTATCACCCCTTTTTGATCAAACATCCAACTAACACAACCTATCTCTCCTAAATTGCCCCCATTTTTACTAAAGGCTGCACGTAAATCGGCTGCTGTACGATTTCGATTATCAGTAAGGGCTTCAATTAAAATGGCTACGCCTTCTAATCCATAACCTTCGTAGCGTATTTCTTCTAAAGAAGTTTCTCCCTCATTATTTAAGCCCGAACCTTTTAAAATAGCCCTTTCTATATTGTCATTAGGAATACCCGCTATTTTTGCTTTGGCGATCGCCGTACGTAATTGAAAATTAGCATCAGGATTAGGCAAGCCATTTCTGGCGGCTACAATTATGGCACGAGAAAGTTGGGTAAAAGTTTTACCCTTTTTCCCATCAACAAACGCTTTATGCCTTTTAATATTTGCCCATTTACCCATTGAATTTATCTAAACTATAGAAAAATAAATAATTTCGTATTATATCAGAGAGCAAGTTTGTTAAAAAATTATTTTTATGTACATTTCCCCTTAATAATGGTTTAGGGGGTTTTAGTTATCAATAATTTTACATTCTTTCTAAAACTGAAATACCCAACAATGATAAACCTAATTTTAAAGTACGAGCGGTTAAATTGGCTAAAATTAAACGAGAATTTTTAATAGATTCTTCTGCCTGTAAAATAGGGCATTGATCATAAAATTGATTAAATTTTTGACTTAATTCAAATAAATAAAGACATAAACGATTAGGAAACAAATCTTTTTCTACTTCTTTAAGTACATCATTCAATTGTAAAATATGTTTTGCCAAAATCAATTCAGTATTTTCTTGCAAAATTATTGAGGTATTTTCTAATAAGTTATCAAGATTTATATTACCTTTTCTACTAATACCTTTAACTCGTACATAAGCATATAACAAATAAGGAGCAGTATTACCTTGCAAAGCTAACATTTTTTCGTAACTAAATTTATAATCAGTAGTACGATTTTGACTTAAATCGGCGTATTTTACTGCACTTAATCCCACTATTTTTGATACGTTATTAATAAATTCTTCATTTTCTGATCTTTCCTCTTGCAATAAGCGATTTTCTAAATCTTTTTTCGCCCTAATTATTGCTTCATTTAATAAGTCTTTTAATTTGATCGTTTCACCTTCTCTTGTCTTAATTTTTTTGCCAGTTTCTGTTAACACTAAACCAAAAGGTACATGAATTAAATCAACGTTTTCATTAACTAAATTTGCTTTTTTTGCTACTTGAAATACTTGCTTAAAATGGTTAGCTTGTCCAGCATCTGTTACATAAATTATTTTATTTGCCTTATCTTTTTCTACCCTATATTTTATTGCTGCTAAATCAGTAGTTGCATAATTATAACCGCCGTCAGTTTTTTGAACAATTAAAGGTAAAACATCTCCTTCTTTATTGGTAAATCCGTCCAAAAAAACACATTTTGCTCCTTGATTTTCTACTAATAAATTACTTTCTTGTAATAAGGTAATAATTTCTGCTAAAAAAGGATTATAAAAAGATTCTCCTCTCTCATTTAATTCAATATTTAATAACTCATAAATAACATTAAATTCTTTTCTTGATTGTTCACAAAGTAACTGCCAAGCATGAATACTATCAGGAGATTTTGCTTGTAATTTTACCACTTCTTCTCGAGCATTTTCTTTGAATTTTTCATCATTATCAAAGCGAGTTTTGGCCTCTTTATAAAGGGTTACTAAATCTCCAATATTAACGGCATTTGCTGTTATTAAAACCTCTGGTTTTACTTCTTTTAAATAAGCAATTAACATTCCAAATTGTGTACCCCAATCACCTATATGATTGAGTCTTAAAACATCATGGCCTAAAAATTCTAAAATTCTGGCGATACAATCACCAATTATTGTTGATCTTAAGTGTCCAACGTGCATTTCTTTAGCAATATTTGGGCTAGAAAAATCGACTATTATTTTAAATTTATGATCAGTTTTAGCTATTCCTAAACGTTCATCTTTTTGAATTTCTGAAATTTTTTGTTCTAAATAATTTGTTTTAATTTTAATATTAATAAAACCAGGTCCAGCAATTTCTAAAGGTTCACAAATATCACTAATATTTATGTTTGTAACTATTTTTTCGGCAATTTCTCTTGGTTTTTTCTTTAATTCCTTGGCTAAAGATAAAGCAACATTACATTGAAAATCACCAAAATTTGGATTATTCGTAGGCACTACGATCGCCTGATTTTTAATTAATTCTTCTGTAAAAAGAGCAGTTAAAACATTTTGAAAACGGTTTTTTAATTCTTCAATCATTTAATCTTTAAAACATCATAAATTTATGACAATATTTTACACCATTGTCATTAACAACAGATGAACAAAACAAAAGAAATCTCAATTTAGTAAAATATCAGTTTTGATTAAATTATAGATGTGGCCTTTCTCTGATAAACTATAATCTAAAAGAAGATTTTAAAGTTAGAAATAAATGGAAATATCTGAACTAAAAAAAGAAATTAGTATTATCGTTTCACGCCTGAGTAAAACTCAGGAATATCTTTGACTTAAGCGCACTACAAGCTAAAATCAAGGATTTAGAAGAGTTAGCATCACAACCGAATTTTTGGGATGATACCAATAATGCCCAAAGTATCTTACAAAGTTTAACGGAGTCTAAATCTAATTTAGAACAATATCAAAAATGGCAATCAGAAGCAGATGATATTCAAGCAATAATTGAGTTATTAGAGTTAGAAAATGATCAAGAATTATGGGAAGAAGCTAATAATAATATCCATAAAATAAAGCATGATTTAGACCGTTGGGAATTGCAACAATTATTATCAGGAATTTATGATGAGAAGGGTGCTATTTTGACGATAAATGCAGGTGCAGGAGGTACAGATGCACAAGATTGGGCAGAGATGTTATTACGAATGTACACTCGTTGGGCAGAAAAACAGGGTTATAAAGTTAATTTGACAGAAATTTCTGAAGGGGATGAAGCTGGTTTAAAATCGGTGACATTAGAAATTGAAGGACGTTATGCTTTTGGTTATTTAAAAGGGGAAAAAGGCACTCATCGTTTAGTTAGAATTTCTCCTTTTAATGCTAATGGAAAGCGTCAAACCAGTTTTGCTGGAGTTGATGTGATGCCATTTTTAGGGCAAGAAGCCATTAAGTTAGAAATTCCTGAAAAAGATTTAGATATTTCTACCACTCGAGCTGGGGGTAAAGGTGGACAAAATGTTAATAAGGTGGAAACTGCCGTTAGAATTGTTCATATTCCTACTGGTATTGCTGTGCGTTGTACTCAAGAGCGATCACAATTGCAGAATAAAGAGAAAGCAATGGTCATTTTAAAGGCTAAATTACTAATCATAGCAGAAGAGCAACGAGCCAAAGAAATTGCTGAAATTCGAGGAGATATTGTTGATGCGGCTTGGGGTAATCAAATCCGAAATTATGTTTTTCACCCTTATCAATTAGTTAAAGATTTACGAACTAATGTGGAAACTACGGCGATCGCCGATATAATGAATGGTGAGCTAGATTCCTTTATTGAAGGCTATTTACGACTTAATACTTAAACTTTAACCCTTATTACCTATTTAATTAATAATCGATTTATATTCAGCTTTTGATGATAAAATCAGATAAAATTTAAGCATCATAAATTTTATGAATGGAATTTGCACCCTAGCCAATGATCGCATTTATGACCAATTAATTGCCCTCTTAAATAGCATAGAGGTTATTATGGGTAAAGATTTCCCCGTTTGTGTTTATCCTTATGATGACAACACCGAAAAAATAGGGATTGAAATCTCAAAACGCCCTCAAGTGCAATTATATAATGATTTAAAATCTATAGAAAAAT
>CAZWLZ010000105.1:0-10821 GCA_964634505.1 uncultured bacterium
TTCTCTAAACTACTATTCTTTCTCCTTTTTTTGAGAATGAAACAGCCCTGCCTTACTAAAGGGGGGAGTTGGATTCTCTCCTTTTGTTCCCCCTTTTTAAGGGGGTTAGGGGGATCGATCAGGAGATTAGGGGAATTCTATTAATTAATAATTATGCTCCAGTTAGTTTACCCCATAAGCCACCTAAACCTTTTTTCTCCGTTTTATTAGAATTAACGCTTTGTAATTCTTCTTTCTTTTCAGGAATAGAATTATTAGTTTCTAAATCGGCGGTAATATCATAATTATCAACTAAAAATTGAGCAACTTGGGCAATGGTAGGATGATCCCAAAATAAAGTATCGGGCAATTCCATGTCAAGTTCATCTTCTAAATCCCCTACTAAAGTAACAGCATCAATAGAATCTAAACCATAACGAGTTAAAGATTCGGTAATATCTATTTCATTAGGAGATAGTGATAAGACTTCAGACAGTTGATTAACTAACCAATTTTGAATAGATGTTTGACTAACTTTGGAGTTGGAGGTTACTGTTTGCATTAATTTTATCCTGATTTAATATATTATTTGCTAAGGAAAAAGGGATGATGGAAAATAGTTTATTTTCTTGATCTAATTTTAAAAGTTCTTGAGTTACATTTTCACTATATTCATCTGAAATAGTATAAGGTAATGGTGTCATTGTCCTTAATATTCGATGTAAACTTAAAACTAGCCATTCTCCTTGAGCGAAAAATTCGCTTAAAATATTTCGATTATATACGAAAGTATGCAAACATGACGCAGCTGCATGAAGATTACAATATTTTTTAGCTATTTCAAATAATTCTGGTGATTGATTATGGCCATATTCAAATTTAGAATTACTGATGATTTCATCATGGCGATCGAGTTCTTCTAGTAACATATTACTATAGTTAATAATTTGCTCTTTTACTTGTGGATTAATATTTTCTAATTTTTCCAACTCTTTTTGAGTAATTTCTAACCCTTGTAAAACATCGTCCACACCTCTTCCAAAAATACTTAATTTTTCTGGTTCAAAAGTTGGTACATTTTCGTTAAAGGAAAAGATTTGTTTTAATCTTGATTCAATTTCTAACATCGTGTTTTCTGTACGACGTTTACGATATTTAGTAATTTGACGAAATTGTAGTATTAAGGCGTGTAAGTTAACTACTGTACTTCCATCAAACATACTAATGATCGAATTATCTCGTAAAATTTTCTGAAATATACCACAATCATGTTCTTCTCTGAAGTAAAATCTTGAACCTAATACAGGATAGATATTATTGATCATTTGTTCTAATTGTACAGGCACAAAGTATTTTACAGTAGAGGCGTAAACGCTAAATTGTTCAGGTATAATATGGAATGCCCTAGCTGCACTAATGGTATGACAATCGGCGATGAGTAAGTCTAAAAAAGCATCTGTTAAGGTTTTTCTTGGTTGTGGTAAGTCAAAAACCGTTTTTTGATAAACTCGCCGATTTAGGGCAAATTTTAGGGTTGTGCGTAAGGCGGTATCGGCTGCACCTAAAGAGAAGGCCGCACATAAAGTACGGGTAATTTGAAATCCTTTTAAGGCAATTTCTAAACCGTCTCCTTCTTCTCCAATACGCATGGATTCTGGGATATAGCAATTAGTAAATCCAATGCCACTCATATCGGAGGCACGAATACCATGAGTTAAAATTTTGGGTAAATTATAATATTGATCTTCTTTGATTTGACTTTTGTCAACCATAAATAAGGATAAACATTTTGCTCCTCCTTCGGGATTTGTTTTAGCCAAAATATAAGAAATATTAGAAATCGTTGCCCTGTTTATAGGCCATTTCTCTCCATTCAATACATATCCCCCAGGTACTTTTGTAGCGGTTAAATCACCTCCTACTAAGTCGCTACCGTGTTCTTTTTCGGAGTATCCTAGACACATAGCCCAGTGTTTGTTAATAATGTTGTCAGAAAGGGCATTTTTTTGTTCTTTTGTACCGGCCATCCATGTTAAAAATGACCAAAATAAGGTAGTAAAGGCGATACCTGTTGTTTGATCTCTTCGGGCTAAAACCCTTACTATGGATACAAATTCTTCAAAAGAGGTAAATTTACCGCCGTATTCTTTGGGGACGTAATAGGCTTGTAATTTATAGTTATATAACCAATTAATTTCAGCGTGAGGAAATTGTTCTGATTCATCGATGGCGATCGCCTGCTGATAAGATAAAATACTATCATTAACAGTAGGATCGCCTAAATTTTGTTCTAAAATAGAAGCTGTTTGATAGAGTGGGAAGTCTGTCATTTTAGTTATGTTAATTATTTTTTAAATAATGTTATGTTATCGCAAAAATTAAAATAAATTACGTTAATTTATTTTGAGAGAAAAAAATAGAATATTTATAGCAATAGAAACTTGTGTTTACACCCTAAGACTATAGAGACAAAGGGTTTAAACTCCTTATTATAGCAGTACCAAGTTATATTAGGACGTTTTCGATCCCCCCTAACCTGCCTTAAAAAGGGGGGAATAAACTTTAAGCTAATGTTTTAACCTGAAAACGTAGTGCTATATAAGCCTTGCCCTTATGGATTGAAATGTTCTAACTAACCTATTGCTATACAATCATTTTGATAAACATTTTTTAACAATTACGATGAAAGATTATCAAAGAGTGAAAATTGTTGACTGTGGTGAGCCTTTATTGTTGATTCCTTTGGATAATTTTGTGATAGAAACCCCCCCACCTTATGAAAAATTAGGGGCTGATTATGGGGGTATTTCGCCCTATTCTTTGCGTTCTGGGGTTATTGATGCTCTTTTGAAGGCTAGTTATAATTTAGACAAAATTAAACCTCATTGGAAAATTAAAATTTTTGATGCTTTTCGTCCCATTCAAGTTCAACAGTTTATGGTTAATTATACTTTTGAATGTCTTTGTCTTGATAAAAATTTGGATCGAAATCAACTTACTTTAAGTGAGAAAAATCTTATTTATGAGGAAGTTTATAAATTTTGGGCGATCGCCAGTGATAATCCCCACACTCCGCCTCCTCATAGTACGGGGGCAGCTATTGATGTTACTTTAGTGGACGAGATGGGAAATATTGTTGAGATGGGGGGAGATATTGATGAAATTGGTGATCGATCCCATCCAAACTACTACTGTAATTATGAGAGTTTTCCACAAAAACAATACCATGAATCGAGGAAATTATTAAATGAAATCATGATTTCTGTGGGTTTTACTAGGCATCCTAATGAATGGTGGCATTTCTCTTTAGGCGATCAAATGTGGGCGTGGTTATCTAATTTGAATTGTCAAACAGATTCGATTATTGCTAAATATGGAAAAGTAAATTAAGCAAAAATTGATTAAGAAAAATTAAAATCTTGTAAAGGTAAGGTGATATTAATATTAGCTTCATTGAGAGCAATTATTAAACGATGACGAAATTCCCTAGAAACTAACCATTGTTTAAGAGGTTTTGTTTTTATCCATACTCTAATTACTAAACCTCGATCGCTAAAATCATCAACTCCTAAAATATCTGGTGCTTCCAAAATCTGATCATGCCATAATTCTTCTTTAAACATTACTTGAGCAACTTGATGAATAATATCTAAAACCTTATCTATATCAGTGTTATAAGGTACAGGAATATTAACATCTGCACGACTCCATTGATTCGATTTATTGGCAACAATTTTGATTTCACCATTAGGAATAGTAATTAAGCTACCTTCGGCATCTCTTAATTGAGTAATACGAAGATTCATATTTTCTACTAATCCAGTCGCTTCATTAAGACTAATCATATCGCCTACCGCATATTGATCTTCTAAAATAATAAAAAAACCGTTAATGGTATCTTTGATTAAGTTTTGTGAACCAAGGGATAAAGCCAAACTGAAAATACCCAAACCTGTTAATAAAGGTGCAATATTAACTCCTAAGGAAGATAAAATTAAAATTATGCCGATGGCAATTAAAGTTACAGTAATAATACTACTGGTAATAGTAAAAATAGTTCTAATCCGAATTTCTAATCGTTGATCGCCAATGGGAGTTGAGGTAATATCATTAACAATAAGTGAACTAAATTGATTGATTAAGGCATAACTTAAACGAATTAAGACATAAGTAAAAAAACTAATAATTGCTATTCTCAAAGGAATGCGAAGGAAATTAAAGATAATTATTTGCAGGAATCTAGTATAGGGAAAAAGGTCTAAAATGATTAAAATTCCGCTAATCCAAATACTAATATTGGCTAATTGTAATAATCGATTTTTTATTTCTTGAAATTCGATTTGTTTACGATTAACTAATTTGTTTTTGATGCCATCTTTGAATTCTTTTTCTGTTAATAATAATTTTTCTTTTTGTAGTTTTATTCCTCTTACCCAACGAAAAATAAAAATTTGCGATAAGCCTAAAAAAGCTAAAATACAAGTGGCAACAATTGTTTGCTGAATTAAAAATTTTGGCTTTCTTTCTTGTTTGGCGATCGCCAAATTATCACTTAAAATAACCTTAATTAATTCAGCCTTATTAAGAATAGTAGTATTATCTATTTCGGCATCCCAGTTAGTAACACTCATCAAGCGAAATTCTTGGTTATCAACATAGATATAAATATCTTGGAGGCGATCGATTTCCTTTAATTCTATATTTAAACTAGCATTTTCATTCGCAAAATAGGCTTCACTAACATTGCTTAAAATTTGTTCAATAATATCAATTCTTGACTCTAACTCATTACTAGAAGCAGCGATACTAAATTGACATCTACCATCGAGTTTAATACAACCAGAAGTAGCTTCCGAATTAGAATCATTATTCCATAATAAATTTTGATCAAAGTTAAATTGAGGAAAAGAACTTTCCCACGGAAAATCTTGGGCATTTACAGGAAGTACAACTAAAAATATTCCTAATAAGATCAAAATAAAAACTTTCGGATTAATCATTTTTAGGTATTGCTTATTGTTAGTATGATTTATATTTATTGGCGATCGCCTTCGGTATCACTTGGCGATCGCCTTCGGTATCACTTGGCGATCGCCAAGATGCTGAGGAAGTTAACAAGGGATTTAAACCCCTTGCCTAAAGAATTGAAATATCTTAACTAACCTTTCTATTACTATAACCCTCTAAACTATTACCTATTCCCTATTTACAAAGCACCTGCTGCCGTATTATCAAAAATGCCACCCCCTAGATGACTGGTAATATTAATAGCCTGTAAGACGGGATTACCATCAATTCCTTGAGGATAATCAATCACCGTAACCGCACCATTACCTTGCTTAATATTCCAAAAATTAGCAGGATTTAAACCTAATAAATAACAAATAATAACCTTATTTATGGCATCATGAGCTACTACAATACCCGTATTAGTTTGCTCAAGATTAAGATAACTTTTAACAATCTTTATCCAACAATTAATCGCCCTATCCCATACCTGTTGTAAATTTTCACCGTCTGGCATTTGCACAACTTCAGGTGTTTCTTTCCATTGTTTTAACAAACCGGGAAAATCCGCCTCAATTTCTGTCTCTAATTTTCCTTCCCATAAACCATGAGAAATTTCTTTTAAATCCTCTTGCTCATCTAAATCTATACCTGTATGATATTTGAGTATAATTTGAGCTGTTTCTTTTGGACGTAATAACGGACTTGTAACAGCAAAATTTAACGTCACATCTTTTAAAAAATCTCCTGCTTTATCTGCCTGTATTCTACCATTATCATTAAGAGGAATATCTTTAACACCTTGAAAACGAGAGGCACGATTCCAATCAGTTTCACCATGACGGATTAATAATAATCTTATTCCTTTATCCCCTGGCCGGGCTTCAGGAATAGGTATCCCTAAATGGGCTGTTTGGTTTAAAGATTCTAATTGTACGGCTTCGCCAAAATTACCAGTAAAATTTAAAATATTTACACAGCAATTAGATTGTTGAATAGTATGATAACGAGACACATCCATGCCTAAAGCCGTCATAATTAAACAACGATTAATGCCATTATGGGCTACGATTAAAATCGTTTTGCCTTGATGTTTTGGGATAATTTCTTGCCAAAACTCTTGGGCTTGTTGATATAAAGAAAGTACGGGATAAATTGTGTTACCGTTTACTATCATGGAAAATTCTTGAGGTTTTTGTTTCCAAGTTCGATAATCTTCACCATATTGGGCTTTGACTACGTCTTTTTTGAGTTTTTCCCACAAAGGCAAATTGATTTCTAATAATTTTTCTGTTTCTTCTAAGTTAGGATTAGTTTGGCTACTACACTCTTGAATAATTTGTGCTGTTTTTTTTGCCCTTTGTAATGGGCTACAGTACAAACCATCTAATTGAATTTTTGCTAAAAGTTGCCCTACTTTATAAGCATCTTTGATTCCTTTTTCTGTCACTACTGATTCATTACAACGCCCTTGAATCATTTTTTGGGCATTGTAACTACTTTGGCCATGGCGAACTATAATTACACGAGTAGTCAACGTAATACTCCTTTTCAATCTCTTTCAGATGATACTTTAACTTAATTTTGTAATTATTTATAACTAATTTTGCCTCAAATAGACATCTTGCCTGTAATTAATTTTAACAAAACACAGACTAGAAGCCTATCCCACTTGGAAATTAAAACTAGCCCATTGATTAACATCTAAAGCATAAACATCAGTGACATTGTTAATCACATTACTATTAACTTGACTATTGCTATGTAAATCTTCCAAAATATCAAGACAAAATTCGATTGGTTTGGCGATCGCCAAAAATGATTTTATCTTTACGACTTCCCCATCAGAATGATTATCTATTTTTGTCAATATTTTTGTAAAAGGAAAAGAAGAAACAATTAACATAAATTCAGCAGAATTTTTATTAGTATTTAAAGCGGAATTAAGATATTCTATATCATCAGAAATAATCATAGTTTGATTAGATTCAATGGGATTATCTTCAGTTAATAAATAAGCAGATATTTTATCAAAAGAATTAATTTTAAATAAAATAAAATAGATATTTGTAGCACTATAATTAGTAATTTTAAGACTAATTTGACTACCGATAGGAATACTAGAAAATAAAGAATTTTTAGCTAAATTATTCTGATCATTTTGTTCTATTTTTCTGTAAATTTTACTAGCGAAAGTTTCTTTTTTTATTACTTGTTGAAAATTATCTTTTTTTACTTCAAAACTAACACTAATTGGCAATAAAGATGAACCTTGATTTAGAGTTAAATGTAGCAATTTTTTAGCTAACAAAATATGTAATTGAGGAATAAATCTTGTCACCGCAGTAGAAACAGCCTCATTAGGAATATTGCCCCTAGTATTAGATAATAAAACTCCTGTCGGCGAAAATAAAGCATAACTTTCTAAAAAATTTTGTTGATCAAGAGATTTACCAATGATACAATCAGGGAAATCATCACCTATATTAACAATAGAATTAATCTGATTAATACTACTCAATGAACTTGTAGCATCAACCTTCTCTATTCTCGCTAATTGATCACTTAAAGCAATTTTCAAACTTATCTTACGAGGTAAAACTCTAATTAATTCTCGAAAAATATCACCTTTATTAATAGTAGAATTACCCTCAATAATAATAGCTTTTGCCCTTAAACCTTCACGACTAATTATAGAAATTTTATGAAAATTTAAAGCAGCTTTTTTACTAGTAAAAATACTATTAATACCATAATTAATTAATACAAAAAAAGGCAAACCAATCAAATCTAAATTAACAAAATTATCCTTAGTTATTTCCGTGACTAAAGCTTGTCCAGAGGATTTAGTATCAAAGAGGATAGAAGAAAAAACATTGTTATTAACGTTAAGATTTGAAATATTATCTTCAAATTGGGAAGTCAATAAACTCTTTTGATTATAAATTTCTGCTAAGGTAAAAATAATATTATTTGGAGGTATTAATTCCCATAAATATTGAGTTAATAAATAAGTAAAGAAGCCAGCATTAAAATTATGACTAACGATTTCATTAGCAACACCTTTTTTATTAGCAAAAAGAATAGAATCTAAATTTTTTTTATTATTTAATGTTAATTGAAAATTACTTTTTAACTGTTTTTTAAGTGTATTAGAAATAATTAATTTTTCCTGATCAATAGTAACAATATTATCTTGTAGATAGGAACGAAAAGATAAATTTTTTGAAATAGAAACTTGATTATTGTCAAAACTGGTATCGAATACCATCGTTAATTTATCAGTAGCTAGAGAATTACCTAAATTTAAAAAAGTATCTAAAATAATATCATTAGCAAAAAGTTGCTTTTCTTTGGCTAAAATGCCATCACTAGGAATTATACTATTAATATTAGTTAAAAGTTGATTAGAGGAGTCTTGAATATTAATTTTTCTGCCAAAACCGCTAAAATGAAATAATACTATATCATCACGTTTTACTTGATTAATAAAATGATTTAAAAAAGCATTTTCAATATTTTCTTTAGTAGCTTGATTATCTGTTAAAGATATAATATCTTGTGGTTTAAAGCCAAAACGATAAATTAAAAGCTCTTTTTGTAACTCAACATCAGTTAAACAACCATATAAGTTACGATCAGGATATTGATTAATTCCTATTAATAAAGCCAACTTTTTATTTGTTGATTGGGTCAAATTTTGGGCATATTTATCAATTGAAATATTATTATTTAAACTGCCCAAAGTTAATAAACCTAATGCTGATTTTTGTAAAAAATTACGCCGATTTAATATCATTAAAAAATATCCTTTTTCAATAGTTAATTATTATTGATCACAATGGAGATGATTGTGATACTTTTAACACCGTTTTTAGGTTAGATTCTTATTAAATAAGTGATGTTACACCGATAAAAATTTTTAGCAGTTAGTTATCAGGAGGTGTTAGGTTTTTTAATAAAGTTTTAGGTATTTTGTGTTAGATTTTGATATTTTTAAGGATAATCAAAAAAAATTTTATTTAACATCTCCCCCACACCCCAACACCCTAATACCCCATTCTCCTATTCCCCAAATCCCTAATCCCCTAATACCCCAACTCCCTTAACTGTGCATAGCTTTAGCTAATTCGGCTGCAACTTCAGGACGAGAAAATTGAGGAGGGGGTAATTCACCTCGTCGTAACATTTCTCTTACTTTTGTGCCTGAAAGATGTATTCGTTCTTCTTTGGTAGATGGACTGGTTTTAGAGGTGGCCATCTGATCGGTGCGAGTGCAATAAAAGGCGTGTTCAAAGTTCATAGGCACTATTCCCAACTCTTGGGGTTCAAATTCCTCAAAAATTTCTTGAGCGTCGTAAGTGCCGTAATAATCGCCCACTCCTGCATGATCTCTTCCTACAATAAAATGAGTACAACCATAATTTTTTCTGATTAAAGCATGAAATATTGCTTCTCTAGGACCAGCATAACGCATGGCTGAAGGATTAATGGCTAGAATAACTCGATTTTGAGGAAAATATTTTTCCACCATAATTTCATAACAACGCATCCTCACATTAGCAGGAATATCATCACTTTTAGTTGCACCAACTAGGGGATGTAAAAATAAACCGTCCACTATTTCTAAGGCACATTTTTGGATATATTCATGAGCTCGATGGATAGGGTTACGAGTTTGAAAACCTACGATTGTACGCCAACCTTTATCTTGAAACATTTTACGAGATTTACTAGGATCGATTTGATAGTTAGGGAATAAAGGATGTTCTTCTCTTTGTAATAACCAAATAGGGCCTGCTAAATTGATATTACCTGAATCATAAAGCACTTTAACTCCTGGGTGTGCCATATCATCAGTACGATATACTCTAACGGCTTCGTGAGCTTTATTATAACGGTATTTTTGAGTTAATTCTAATACTCCTACAAATTTACCTTGAGGGTCATCTAAACGTATCCAACTTCCTTCTTTTAGAGGTTCTGCGATCTCTTCTGTTACGGATAAAGTAACAGGTATCGCCCAAGCTAAACCGTTAACGAGGTGCATCTCATCAACTACTTTTTCGTAGTCTTCTTGCCCCATAAAACCCTTAAGAGGACTAAATCCTCCGATGGCTATCATCACTAAATCTGAGGTTGCTCTTTCGTCTAGTTGTACTCGAGGTAATTGGTCGGCTAGGGCTAAAAATTCTGCTTTTTCCGATGCTGTGGCAATTCTATTAATTAATTGTCCGCCGTGAGGTTGTATTCCGATGTTTTTATTCATAAATATGTCTTGATATTTTTCTTTTGATCCTATCAAGCTATGGGATTTTTTTGATTAATTCTTTGTTTTTGTTTTAAAAATGGCGATCGCCATTTTTTTTGAAATTAAGAGTTACTAGGTGAAAAGTGGGGAATGGGCAGAGGCGATCGTTTTTAATGATACAATCTCAATTTTTTAAAGTTTTAACAAATTTTATAACTCCTCAAACTTTCTTAAAAAACGTAACACCTAACCCCTAACCCCTAAAACTTTCTTAAAAAACGTAACACCTAACCCCTAACCCCTAAAACCTTTTATTCTTGTAACGTTTGTTATTAGTTTTGAATATCTCCCACATTAAACAAAAAAGGCACATTACTATTAGCATTTTCGCCACCCATTACCAAAACTTTAGGCATTTGTGCTCCTCCGCTACGCCAAGCCTCGATCGCCTCTTTCTGTAACACCAAAGACCCGCCTTGATTATTTAAAGTTTCAGCCAATAAACGTTGAGCTTCAGCCTTTCCTTTAGCTCGATTAATATCAGCTTGAGCTTCTTGTTCAGCCTCTTTGGCTACATAAACAGC
>CAZWLZ010000106.1:0-10711 GCA_964634505.1 uncultured bacterium
AAAAGAGAGGCTAAAGCCTCCACTACGGACTTAACTTAACTAACTTCAAACGTGGAAAAGGTTTCTAGCCTGTAAGCTTAATTTATGGTTATAACAGGCATCCTGCCTGTGCCACAAAGTCCTATAGTTAAAGGCACAAAGATTAACAGAAAATTAAAATAAATTTGCTCTGGTAAAAATTGCCTTTTTATTGTAAAATCGAATTCGTACAGAAAAGCACCTTGCTTTTACTGTTTCGACTATTAACTATCAACTATTGACTGTAAGGGCTTGTCTTCAAGCCCCTACATTTTTTTTATTTTTTACTTTTTATTAATTTGACTGCTAAATATTATATGAATATTAAAAGATTACTTTTAGTAATCATTACTGCAATTTGTTTATATACCGTTATCTTTGCTCTGGGAGAAAGTTTAAATGAACCTCAAGTACAATCTCGTTTAGAATTATATCAAAGTAATCTTATTCTTCATGCTTCTGAGTTAAAATCTGACAACTTACTTTCTTCCTCTAATAACGCCAATCTCACTAAGTTGTCTAAAAGTATTATTGGTATTAACCCCTATACTAGCGTTAAAACTCAATATCAATCTGCCTTAACTGATACACAAAAAGCTATTTCTACCTTAGAAAAAAAAGATTTGCCTGATACCACCAAAGCAATTGAAGTAACTACACCGAGAGCAAATTTAAAAGAAGAAATCACTAAAAATCAAGACTTGATTAATGAATTAAATTTAAAATTAGGTATTTTAGAAATAGTAGAAAATAATAATATCGATTCAGCTTTAACTAGATGGCAAAATTTACACAATAAAACGGGAAATATTTTAAGTAATTTATGGAGTGAGACTCCCCAATTATTAGATAGTGATATTAAGGAAATTGAAACTAATTTGAATGGTTGGTTTCGCTATAAAGTTTTAGAAAAAATTTATACTTTTCAAGATAATCAAGATCAACTTATCAGTTTAAAAAATCAAGAACAAATTACAGCTAAAAAGGCAATTATAACCTTAATAAGTATAGCTATAATACCAGTTTTAGGCGGTTTTACTGGTTTGATAATACTTGTATTTTTATTAATTCAATTAATAATTAAAAAAGAAGATTCTTTAATTTTAACTAATATTAATTTAAAGTGGGAAACCCCTTGGAATTGGGAAATTATTTGGCAAGTTTTAATAGTTGGGTTTTTATTTGTTAGTCAAATTTTAATCCCCTTATTATTTGGCTTACTTAATTTTAATCCCACTGATTTTAGTATTAGGGGAAAAGCTTTATATGTTTTTACTACTTATTTATTAATGTCGGGCAGTGGTTTATTAGTTTTATATTTATCAATTAAGTCTTTTTTCCCCTTGCCTGACAATTGGTTTAAATTTAGAGGAAATAATTGGTTTTTTTGGGGTTTAGGAGGCTATTTAAGTGCGATTCCTTTAGTATTTGTAGTTTCATTTATTAATCAACAATTTTGGCAAGGGCAAGGAGGTAGTAATCCTTTATTATTTTTGGCTTTAAAATCCCAAGATAAACTAGCATTAGCTATATTTTTTATAACCGCTTCTATTGCTGCACCAATTTTTGAAGAAATAATGTTTAGGGGTTTTTTATTACCTTCTTTAACTCGTTATTTACCCGTTTGGAGCTCAATTCTGGTCAGTGCCTTTATTTTTGCGATCGCCCATTTAAGTTTAGCTGAAGTTTTACCCTTAGCAACTTTAGGTATAGTATTGGGCTTTGTTTATACTAAATCTCGTAGTCTTCTTGCCTCAATTTTAGTTCATAGTTTATGGAATAGTGGCACTTTATTTAGTTTATTTTTATTAGGAAATAATCTTAATACTTAATAAATGATGCCCCCCAACCCCCAATTTTGGGGAGTTTAATTGTTATTGCCCGTAAACTTGGGGAATTAACCAAACTCATGGGTAAGTCTTATTAATAACTTTGTAAAGTATTATTAAAGAAAATTAGGGATTATTCCTCTTCTTAACTCAAAAATTTTTGTTTAATATATATTGAATATTAAGTCTTAAATATTAACCAATAGTTTAATTTTGTTTTTACGATGATCAAAAAATTAACCATATTTATAGGAATTTTTAGTTTATTATTACAGTTACAAACCCCTAGTTTTGCTAAACCAAAACCCAAACCAAAACCCAAACCTGCACCAGTTGAAAGCATTTATGAAAAAGCAAAAAGAGAATTACCTCCCGATGTATATGTAATGTATCGTATTATTGATCGTTTAGCTAGAGCGAATCGATTAGATCAAAATCCTTGGCGTGTCGCTGTTATTCAAAAATATGAAGTCAATGCTTTTGCTAGTGAACTTAATTATATTGCTTTATATACAGGTATTTTGGATCAAGTAGCAGGTGATCCGGATGCGATCGCCTGTATTGTTGCCCATGAAATGGCTCATCATACCCAACGGCATCAGGCGATCGGGCCAGTAGAAGAAGCTAAACTAAAAGAACAAATTGTCAAAGAAGCAGAACAAGAAGTTAACCGAGAAATAGAAGATGCTAAAGCTGATGCACAAAATTCTGCCGTTGGTGCGGTATTATTACGAGGAATTCTTGGTTCAGATTTGGGTTTAGCAAATCAAGGACAACAAAGACTATTAGATTCACAAGTAAGAATTGATCAAATAGTCAAAGAAAAAAATGAAAAACTTAACCAACAAATCGCAGAATCTACTCGAAAATTTGAATTTGAAGCGGATGAATTTGGTTATAAATATATGGCAACAGCTGGATTTGATCCTCAAGGTTGTTTGCGATTAATGAATGTGTTAGGAAAAACAGCAACGGGCGAATTAGATACAACTCACCCAGCTATTCCTAAAAGAATTACAAGATTAAAGGAATTAATATCAGAAAATCCGCCAGAGGCTTTAAAAGAAAAAGGAGAATTATTCCTAAATCCCCCTCGCCCTTTAACTTATGAATTATCAAAAGATGGGGAATCTTTACGCATTAACTCTAGTTTTGGTGGTAATGCAGGAGATACTATTGATCAAAGATTCCGTAATTAAAGCTCTGGGAAAAATTACGAATTACGAATTACGAATTACGAATGGGGAAATTTAATAATTACGAATTACGAATTATCAATTACGAATTGTTTTTTGTGCTTTTTTGGATACTGCCAATAATGCGACATAGTTCTTCTACGTCGGAATGTATGCTTTCAAATTCTTTTTGTGTTAGGTAATCGGTATCTCTTAAAAGCCTTAACCAGTAGCTTGTTTCACGGGCTTCTTTATACGCTATTGATAGTTTGGAGATAAAGTCAGCTTTTGACTGACCACCAATAGCTTCTTCTACGTTTGCGCCGATACTTGTGCCTGATCGTAATATTTGTTTGGACAGGACATATTCTTTTTTGGTGTTTGTCAAAAATTGATACAGTTTAACGATCCGAACTGCGAAAGCATAACTTTTCTGTTGTACTAAGTTATCAGATTTCATAGGGGGGGGAGAATTACGAATTATCAATTACGAATTACGAATGAGAAAATTTTAACTCGTAATTCGTAATTCGTAATTCGTAATTATTCCTCTCCCCAAATGCGGTTAAGGGTGGTTTGAATCTTCTTCTCGAAACGAGTAATCAGTTCACGGTTAGCATTAACAAGGTTCTGCTCGGCTTCGATTTCGGCTACTATAGCTTTTTGAATTTCGAGAGGTGGAACTGGAATCAATAATGATTTTAGGTTGTCTTGCGAAATATTCGTTATGTTAGCGCGATTTGAAAGTGAAACAGTCTTTTTACGAAATTCTGGAGTTCTCAAAAGATGGAGTAAGTAAGTTGGTAAAACTAATTCACTATTTGGTGAACATTTAATAATGAAACCGCAGAAAACAACAGTTTCATCGTTGTTTGGCATTAAAGAAGGAAATCCAACACCATCTTCTTTAACAGATGAACGAACAAATAAAAGATCGTTTTGATTAACCTTTTTTCGTTTTATTTCAATAGCAGTTAATTCAACTCGTTCTAGTTTTTTGCAATCAATATATCCAGAAGAAAAAATATCTTTAATATTAACAAGTAGTGTTCCTTGTCCCATCTGCTCCTTAGAAAAATTAGCACCATTCTGAAAATTAACGCACAACTCACCTAATTCCACGATCGCCCAATCAGGATCAATAGGAATATGAGGCCGATAGTTGTCTATAACAGCTCTAGCGCCGTCAATAACTTTCTGGTAGTCTTCTATCTCGGCGACTATTTCCTGCTGGATGGCGATCGGGGGTAGAGGAATTTTGAAGTTTTCAACATAGTCCCTCGGTACACGTTGCAATCCTCCTGTACCCGTCATTTGAGCAACTGCGGTATCTCTAAAAAATGGATGAGTTATACAAAAATAGAGAAATTCAGGAAGCACCTGTTCAGAGCATCGTAATACATAAAACTCACTAGAACCGAATCCGATTCCATTAATTAATCCTTTTGCAATACCAGCTTTCCCATTCTCAAAACATGGTGTGACTTTGGCAAAAAGAACATCATTATCTTCAAAATAGGTATAACTAGATGTCACTTCTGAAAGTAACTTTTCTGCAATGGGTTGAAATACCATTTGATGCTCGTTAATGTCTGCCATTGGTACAAATGAGACACGAGTATCAGGATTCATCTCTGATAGCTGATTCTTGCGTGGATTAATAGTACAAATATCATTAATTTTAACCAAAGGAAAAATATTAGTAGTTAATACACTTTCTCGATACCTTTCTCCACTAAAATTAAAATCCCCATTCGCTGCAATCTTATCCTTCGGCACAACCAAAACCGACGGATTACTTACCCCAAACTCCTCAGAAAGCACATCCTCGCCATTCGTAATTCCTAACTCGTAATTCCTAAAACTCTCTAACACACTCGGCAAATCGTTCTTTTCAATTTCTCGTCGTTGCGCCCCTAAACCAAACCCATCATTTTTCACCTTAAAAAAAGCAATCGTATTTGATTTTTTTGCCAAAACCTTATCTAAAATCAGAATCGAAGTCTTCACCCCAGAATAGGGATTAAACACCCCCGCAGGTAAAGAAATAACTGCTACCAAACTATCCTTTAATAACGCCTTGCGTAAATCCTTATAAGCCGTTTGACTCTGGAAAATAATACCTTCTGGCACAATAATCCCAGCGCGACCCTTTGGAGTAAGATGTTCAGCAATATAGTCCACAAACAAAACTTCGCTTCGTTTCGCTTTAATCGTAAAACGCTTATGGGGCTTAATTCCGCCTTTTGGAGACATAAAAGGCGGATTAGCGAGAATTACATCAGCAAACTCATTCCAACGATCTTCCGAAGTTAACGTATCGTATTCCGCAATAGACGGATCAGCAAAACCGTGAAGATAGAGATTCACCAACGACAACCGCACCATATCAGGCGAAATATCATAACCCTTAAAATTATTAGCAAGTTCGCCCTTCTCATCAGGCGTTAAGGTAGTACTATTATTTGAATCCTGATTATTCCGTAAAATATGCTTATAAGCTGAAATCAAAAAACCCGCAGTTCCACAAGCAGGATCAAGAATTACTTCCCCCTTTTGAGGGCGCATAATCTCCACCATAAAATCAATAATATGGCGCGGAGTACGGAATTGACCAGCATCACCCTGAGAACCTAAAACCGATAACAAATACTCAAAAGCATCTCCTAACCGTTCCGAATGATCATAACTAAATTCATTGATAATCTTGAGAAAACTTTTAAGGGTTTCAGGGTCACGATAGGGTAAATAAGTATTTTTGAAAATATTCCGAAACAAAACAGGAATGCCTGGATTTTGGGGCATGGTGCTGATCCCTTTACCGTAGAGATCAATCAAATCATGGCCGCTGACACTCGGACTCATTAACCGCGCCCAACCATATTCAGCAAACTCCCCCATAAAAAATTGGCGATTGCCTCCCAACTCCGCCGCCTCTGCGTCCATATCGTCCATGAACTTGTAGATAAGGGCGATCGTAATCTGTTCAACCTGGGATTTAGGATCGGGAACTTTACCCACGAGAATGTCACGGGCGGTATCAATGCGGCGTTTGGTATCAGTATCTAACATTTGAATTAAGAATTACGAATTGGGAATTGGGAATTCGGAATTACGAATTACGAATTGGGAATTACGAGACGGTTAAAGACGATAGGCTTCAATTTCCGCACTAATTTCATCCTCAGAAATGGCTTGTACCTGGGGTAAAGCTTGGGTATCTTTAAAAAGTTTGTGCAAATCAAAGGGTAAAGGTAACTTTTGAGAACTAGCTTTCAGAACAATTACCCTCACTTCCTGCCCCTCAAATTGAGTTTTGATAGAATCAGCAAGCATAATTTTTTCCTCTATTAAACAATATCATCAATGATGACCGTAATTCCTAACTCGTAATTAATAATTCATAATTCCTAACTCGTAATTCGTAATTCGTAATTCGTAATTCATAATTCATAATTCGTAATTCATAATTCATAATTCATAATTCGTAATTCGTAATTCGTAATTCGTAATTCGTAATTAATAATTAATAATTCATAATTCGTAATTCGTAATTCGTAATTCGTAATTCGTAATTCCTAACTCGTAATTCCTAACTCGTAATTCGTAATTCTAAGCAGTAAACTTTTCTAAGGTAATATAATCTTTAACATAAATTGGGATTAAACTGCGATATTTTTCTGGAACAGCCTTTAAATCACGAGTTGAAAAAAAGGCATTGGTTGCTAATTCAGCATAATTCTTAGTATCAATAATTCGGCGAATATTATTATTAGTTACATAGGCTTTAAAATAATTTTTAATTGCAGGAAGAGCTTCTATTTCTTCAGGCTTATAATCCGCTACAAACTTAGAAAACTCCTCTTCTAGTAACTCATCCTTGGATTTAAAATGGGGAATTAAACCAAAGATTTTTTCCAGAATCTCCCGCAACTCCAAACGGCGATCAACCGATGTAGCTTTCCGAAGCTTATCCAAAGTATAGAACTCATTGGGGTCATTAAAAAATTTACGATTGACATAATCAATCACGTCCTCCCACTGGCTAGACTTCACCGCTTTCACAATCATTGGATCTTCGCGGATAGTTTGCTCAAACTTTTCATAAAAGAGACGATCAATCTTCATCCCCTCAACGCCGATCACCTCCTCCTTAATAGTGGCTAAAATATCGGCTCCAAGATGCTCGTAGCTGGCAATCCCTCCTATGTCACCACCACCCGTATTTTCAAGGCGATCGCTTTTCAGTTGAGGCAATTTAAGCACTTGATCATAATTAAATTCTTTCTCAAAATATTCACAATTAGCAAAGAAATCAAACAATTTAAAGGTTGTTTTCTCTGGTTGCTGAACCCCTTCCTTAATCTCTGGGTCAAAGAGTTGATCTAAAAAATTATGCTTGCGGGTGCCACGTCCCTTAATTTGTATAAAATCTGTTGGGGAAAATATAGGTCTAAAAAGCCCTAAATTAAGCAAATCAGGGCAATCATAACCAGTTGTCATCATTCCCACTGTTACACAAACCCGAGCCTTACTGGTTCGATAGGTGGATAAAAAATTAGCAGATCCAAGCAAGTTATTATTAACAAAATTGGTAGTAAATTGTTGCGCGTCAGGAATTTGGGATGTAACCTGTACCGCAAAATCCGATTGATATTTATCAGGAAACATTTTATCCGCTATCTCATTTAAAATTTGCACTAACTCAAGTGCATGGGATTGACTCACAGCAAAAATAATTGACTTACCAATTTCTCCACTAATCGGATCTCGCAAGGCATTTTCTAAAAACGTTTTACAAAAAAGCTGATTTGTTGCAGGAGAAAAAAAGCGTTTCTGGAATTGACGTAACTTAAATGACTCTTTCTGATCATTCCCTTCTTCGTCTTTACATTCCACAATAAAACCATCTTTCGATAAAAGTTGAGTTGTTACTTCCGTTCGCGCATCTATGACGGTGGGATTAATTAAATAACCATCCCTGACACCATCTAATAGAGAATAACAAAAAGTGGGCCGACCATCATCACATCCAAAGGTGCGGTAGGTATCCAACATCAAACGCCGCTCAAACTCGCGGGCGTCTTTTCCTTTGGACTTATCTTTATCAAAGCTTTTTAAATAATCACGGGGTGTAGCGGTTAATCCCAATTTATAACCAATGAAGTAGTTAAAAACAGCGCGGGCATTTCCCCCAATCGAACGATGGGCCTCATCCGAAATGACCAAATCAAAATCGGTAGGTGAAAATTTCTGCTGATATTTCTTATTGATTAGTAATGATTGAACTGTAGTAACCACAATCTCGGCGTATCGCCAATCATCTCGATTTTCTTTGTAAATAAGCGTTTTATAATCATTAGCAAGTATTTTGTCAAAAGCTTTTTTTGCCTGATCTTCTAATTCTAAACGATCCACCAAAAATAAAACCCGTGAAGCATTACCAGTTCGTAAAAATAGCTTAATCACTGCCGCCGAAGTTAGGGTTTTTCCTGTACCCGTTGCCATCTCGAACAAAAAACGTTCTTTACCGTTGCTGACTGCAGTTTGTAAATCAAATAAAGCTTGTTTTTGATAGGGTCTCAAAAAACGTAAACCATTAGTATTAATAAAATTTACCCGTTCCGATTCTTTTTTCCAAGCCGCTTCTGTCTGATAGTTAGGAAATTGGGTTAAAACCACATAATCATTATTAATAACTTCCTTCACTAGGAGATCGCAGTCAGGGTCCGTTTTCTGATAACCCATCACCGAGTTAGGAGTAGGAAAAGCTGTGATAATGTCAGGATTGCCCCGTTGCAAATCCCAAAAATAATGTAAATCGCCATTGGAAAGAATAACAAAGCGGCATTTCTGAGACTCTGCATACTTCCTAGCTTGCTCCTTACCAATTAAAGGGTGTTTATCTTTAGCCTTGGCTTCAAGAACAATAAAAGGAAAACCCTTTTCATTTAGTAACAAAAAATCAACAAATCCCTTGCTGGTTTTTTCAAAGTCTTCCCCAAAATCATCTAGATCAGTTGATTTAATCTGAACTGTCGGCTCAAGACGTATATTGGCAGGCTTGTCCCCATCGGCAAAAAAACGCCAACCAGCTGCTTCAAGGAGTTTGTTGATTTTAATTCGGGCTGTGGCTTCCTTATCAGACATATTGGTAAAGGTTATTTGTGAACTTCAACAATCGAAACAAAGTATAACATTTTTGTCCATAACGGTACAGTATAAAACATGGGGCGATCTCTTATTATTGATTGATTTTTCCGCTTAACCATACCTCGCGTTAAATAAAAAGTAAACTTCAAAAAACTTACCATCTTTTACCTGGTGGACGATTTACAGGAGCAGAAGAAGGAGAACTTGGAGCAGTATCAGAATTAGAATTAGTTCCCCAAGTAATTCCTCTTTTTGCAAAATGAGGCAAAAGTAATTGATTCCAACTATCCCAAGCCTTTTTAAATTCCTCATCACATCTGTCGGCTCGATTATTTAAGTACTCAACTAATTGAGGATATTCAGATGGATTACTACCATAAACTAAACAAAGTAAATTATAAAATCGAACATCATTAGGAGCGTGTTCATCCCAAGCTGGAACATCTGGATTTTGCCCAAACCAGACAGCCGCATTGAAAATTGCTTCATCCGATAACTCTTTATCTCCAGAATTAATCAACATAAAAGCAGAAAATTGATCTACCGCATCTTCTTCTTTACCCACAGCTGGCAGTTCCAAAATATCAATCAAGGCATGACCTAATTCATGGTAAAAAACAAAAATACTAGCATATAAAGAATTTAATAGGGCTTCTTCTGGAGTAGGATTTTGATTAATTTTTTGTAAATCATAAGCTACTTGAGAAATAAGATCGTAACACATGGTTATCGAATAATTATCAGGCCGATAAAAAGCATTTGCCTCGCCACAATCTCGAAAAATGATAGTAACGTCAGTTCGCATGATTAAACCAGAATCAATTAAATGATCCGTTAAGATTTGAAAAATTTTAGTCTGTTCTAAACCTTCCTTAAAAGCTTGATGTAGTTGATTATCAGAAGATTTATAAATCAAGGTAAAATCACCTGGTCTTTTTAATGGTTCAGTATTAATTTGCTTCGTTTCTTGAGCGTATAATTTTTTTTGATGACAATTTAAAGATAAATAACCGCCACAAAAAAACAAACTTATCAAAGAAGCCGACAAAATTTTTCTGTAATTTTTCAACATTAAATTATTACCAATTAATAAATAACAATAAATTTGACCAACCTAATTATAAATTACCAAATTCTGTTAGGAAAAATTTTTTCATTTTCCTGATTAAAATTTTCTAATTTAATTGTTTTATTATTTTCCTCCTTAGGTGAACTTTTGCCTAAAACCATTACCCAATAATGTTCATAAGTACTATTTTGAGCATAAATATAAGCAAAACCAACTTCTGTATATTGCGGATTAAGAACATTAGATCGAAGAGAATTATTATTTAACCAGCCTTGCACAGTTTCTTGGGCGGTAGCTCTTCCTAAAGTGATATTTTCTCCGATATAAGATGACCTATAACCCATTAGCTTAGCTCTTTGTGAAGGATTTGAACCATCTGAACCAATATGTTCTCTGAGTTGATTTTTAACTAAATCTTCCCCATGAATTTGAGCCGCTTGACTTAATTCAAAGGATAGAATTAAGGG
>CAZWLZ010000107.1:0-10662 GCA_964634505.1 uncultured bacterium
GTTTAACCTCCCCTAATTGGGCGACTAAACCACAAACACCTGGTAAATCAGATTGAAGAATAATTTTAGAGGCATAAGTGCCTTGTATCTCTTGTCTAGCTTGTTTTTTAGCGATAATTTGATCAAGTTGGCGTTGTTTATCTCGTTGCTCATCAAGTAATCGATTAACAGTTTCTTGAGATAACGACATTTCTCTCTCATTTTCAGCTAATTCTTCAGCTAATAAGTGTAATTGTTTATCAATTTCTATTAATTCTTGTTTTTGATAGAGATTACTTTCGTCTTTATTTTTTATTTCTATTTCCAAATTAGCAATTTTGGAATTACTACTATTAACAGTAATTTCTAATTGTTGAAAACGCTCATTCAATAAAGCTTGTTGAGTGAGTTTAGGATTAAGAATAGATGACAAATTATTAACTTCTCGACTTAATAAAGTTTGAGTTTCTATCCATTCTTGAGAGAATTGTGCTAATTCTTTTACTTTGTCTTTTCTTAACATTAATTCTTGTTTTGCCTTCTCAACTTCTTTCATTAAATCAGGAATAATTTTTGATTCTAAAGATAATTTTTCCTCTTCAAGAGTTTTTAAATTATTTTTATCTTCAATAATTTGCCCTTTAATTTGATCAATAGAATCAATTAAAATTTGATAATTGGTAACAAAATCTTGTTGTTGTTTTAATAATTGTTGACGTTGTGCTTTTAAAGTAGCCAACTTAGAAGCAACTTTTATTTGTTCTTCTTCTCCTAATGTCTTAACCTTATTATTAAGTTGGGTAACTCTATCTGAAGACAATTTAATCTCATTTTCTATCTTCATCAACTGTTGTTTTAACTCAATAAATTCCAAATCAAAACTAGCAATCAGACTCTCCAAAATAAGTCTTTGCTCTTGCTTATAATGCCAATTTATAATAATTTCTCCTTGTTGTTTTTCTTGTAATAATAATTTCAATTGTTGATACTTCAGGGCTTTTTGTGAATCATCCTTAAGCCTATCACTATTATTAATCAACTCTTGTTCAATAATGTAGCATCTTTCTTCTCTTTCCTTTACAGCTTCTAAAGTCTTCTTAGTTTGAATAATTTTACGATCAAAATCTGCTACCCCTGCTAATTCATCAATGATTTCTCTTCTCTCCTTATTATTCATGGTAATAATACCCGTAACATCACCTTGCAACACGATATTATAACCTTCAGGATAAATTCGTAATCGATTTAACTGGGTATGTAAATCATTAGCTGTACAAACTACATCATTCATATAAAACGTAGAAGTATAACTACCACTTTTAGTCACTTTTAAACGTCTTGTTACTTTAAATTCTTTTTTTTGCAAAAAAATATCCTTCTTTTCTGTAGCAAGGTTATCTTTTATCTCAGCCTTTGATACAGGCGAATTAGATAGAGATTTATCATCACCAGAAATATCTATATTTTCTGTTACCCATGAATTAATTAAATTTTCTGTATCAAAAGTTACAGACACAAAGGCCTCTAACTTAGTATTATTGTGACCATTGTTAATTAAGTCTGGTAATCTGTCTGCTCTCATTCCTTTAGAATTAGCTAAGGATAGACAAAATAAAATCGCATCTAAAATATTAGACTTACCAGAACCATTAGGACCAGATATAACCGTAAAACCTTGTAAAAAAGGGATTACTGTGGTTTTACCGAAGGATTTAAAATTAGACAACTCAACACGTTTAACATATACCATAAAAGCGGGAATAGAGAATTATAGAATTAGTTATAGGGAATGGGTAATAGGGTGTTGGGGTATTGGGGTATTAGGGTATTTGAGTATTAGGGTAATTATAAAATTGTTTCAAAGTAAAAAAACAGAGATTTTCAGATGGTTTTAGGCTTAATTCTAAATAATGTTAGAGAAAAAAAGAGAAGACAATTAAGTAATTAGAGTAATTAGCCTTTAAATTATTACCCATTACCTACTACCTACTACCTACTAACTACTACATACTACCTAATACTATTATTTGCTATAGAAACCAATTTCAAATAAATCTCTAACACCAGTAAAGGCTAAACCCATAAAAAATAGTATAGCAATACAATTTAAAATAATGTGAATATTACGCCATAAATTAGACTTATCCTTATAAATATCATCAATAATAGCAAGGGAAAAAATCATTAACAAAGAAGCAGTGATACCGTAATAATAGTGAGAAATATGCCATTCATTAGAGCGTCTAAAAATGCCGTCTTGACAACCAATTATTACAATTCCCATCCCAGTTAAAGTAGCAAAAATACCTCTCCAAAGGGGTAATCTAGCCTTATAAAGAAATACCAAAGAAGCGATACTAAATAAGATAATTAAAACTAAAAAAATTAACAGAAAAAGATTTGTTTCCCATAATTTATTAGCAATAATATTTTTGGTAATTAAAGGATGCCCTAAACCGATCAAAGTTACCCCTACTACTGCACCTGTCAAAGTTTTACCGATTTGTACATGAGTTTTCCCTACTAAAGGAGGAATTTTACTTTTATTTCCTGCTTTTATTTCTAATCTTCTTTGTCTAGTTTCCCACGCAAAATAAATCACAATTCCGATTAAAGGAAAAACCAAAATTACGGCAAGAAATGGATGAATAAACATTAAAAAATTTTGAAGTTTCATAGAGTTATCAAAAACTATTTTTATAAATGAACTTACACTTTTCAAAGTAAAGTATATGATAAATTTATAATTTGTGTTTAAGATTCAAAGACTAAAAATTAATGGCGATCGCTAAATAAAAAAGTCTAAAAAAATCAAAGATTAATACTTAAAATTTATTATGATTAATGAAATAATTACGAAATCATCTAATAGAATTAAGAGCAAAAAATTGGTAAAAATAAATCCATATCAAAAATTTTATTTAACCTTTTTCTTAATAACATTAATGCCTATTTTAGGAGCGAGTATCTTTAATTATATAATTGATCCTTATGGCATATTTAATAGTCCAAAATTACAAAAATTTAATGATGCAAAAATAAAAAAAGATGATAACGATCGCCTGTTTAAAACAGTAGATATAATCAAAAGAAAACCAGATACTATTATCTTAGGATCATCTCGAACAAAACAAGGAATCAATCCAGAAAATCCCGTTTTTAAAGGAAAAAATACTTATAATTTAGGCATCAATGGCTCGAATTTATATGAAGTAAAACGCTATTTACAACATGCTATTGCTAATAATAAAAAAATAGATTTAGTAGTATTTGGAGTTGATTTTTTTATGTTTAATAAATTAGTAGAAAATCAACCAACTTATAACGAAAATAGATTAGAAAAAACTCATATTTATTATCAAGATATTATTAATAATTTATTCTCTTTAGATGCAGTAATAGCAAGTGCAGAAACCCTAGAAAAAAGTATTAAAAAAGATGAAGATTTTAACTATGGAAAAAATGGTTTTATGCCTAGTAGAAAAGTAGATGATGGCAAAACAAAATGGCGTTTTGAACAAGGAATAAATGTCTATTATGATTTTCATAATGAATACGAATTTTCAAATCAACACCTAGAAAATTTTCGAGAGATAGTAAAAATTTGTCAAGAAAATAATATTGAATTAAAAATATTTATTTCACCCTCTCACGCTACTCAATGGGAAGCCATTAGACAAACAGGGCAATGGGAAACTTTTGAAGATTGGAAGCGTAAATTAGTCCAAATTAGCCCCGTTTGGGATTTCTCAGGTTATAACAGTATTACCACAGAGGCGATCGCCAATACAATGAATTATTATGTCGATAATTCTCACTATAATGAAGCCGTTGGTAATTTAATTTTGAATCGTATTTATAATGAGAATATAGACACAATGCCTCAAGATTTTGGCGTATTAATAACCCCCGAAAATATTGAGCAACATTTAACAAATATTCGTACAAATAGAGAAAATTGGAAACAAAATAATCCAGAAGCAATTACCTTAGTAAAAAAGATACATCAAGATTTTTTAAAGAATAAAAATAAGGAGTAATCAGTTAAAATGCGTGATGTTTAATGAGGCTTTAAAAGTAGAAAAAATTAAAATTAAGATCAACAATTTGCCTGATTATTTAATAGGAAAAAAGTTAATTCATTTATCTGATTTACATTATGATGGTCAAAGTTTATCAGATGATTTACTAATAGAAACTATTAGTAAAATTAATCAAGAAAATGCAGATTTAATTTTATTTACAGGGGATTTTGTTACGGAAAAACCTCAAGCAATTTATAACTTAATTCCTCACCTAAAACGCCTGAAAAGTAAAGAGGGTATTTACGCTTGTTTAGGTAATCATGATGTACATTTCTATTATGGAAAAAAGATGATTATTGATGCTTTAAAAAGTATTAATATTCAAGTTTTATGGAATGAAATTGCTTATCCTTTTGGGCAAAATTTTCCTTTAATTGGATTAGCTGATTTTTGGTCGAAAGAATTTTTGCCTTCTTTAATTTTTACTCGAATTAATAACAATAATCCTTGCTTAGTTTTATCTCATAATCCTGATAGTGCAGAGATATTACAACAATATAGAATTGATTTACAATTATCTGGTCATACCCATGGTGGACAAGTTATTTTACCTCTAATTGGTGCAATTCCAGCCTTTTTATTTAAAAATAAGCATTATTTTCCTAAAAAAGTACGCAAATATATACCTTATATGAAAGAATGTTCTAAAATCGTTAAACATTGGGAATGGTCACAGGGTTTACATCAAATAGGTGATAATCAATTGTATGTTAATCGGGGTTTAGGTTCATATTTTCCCGGTCGTTTATTTTGCCCTCCTGAATTAACTATTATTACTTTAAATAATTAATCATTAAACATTCTTTATATCAGTAAAAAAATAATTAAAAAGCAATTAAAAAAGAGAAATTATAGTTTTTCTCTTAATTGTAATTATAAAAATAATTGACATTATATTTAATAAGAAATGAGTACAAATAATTTAGATTTTATTCGATCAGATTTAAGTAAATTAGAAGCTTATATTCCTACCATAAATGAAGAAATAAGTCAAACTTTAGATATTTTAGATGCCAATGAAAGTCCTTTTGATTTGCCTTTAGAATTAAAAGAAAAATTAGCTAATATTTATCAACAACAAATTAATAATAATCGCTATCCAAATGGTAGTTATCTTGATCTTAAATTGGCGATCGCCAATTATGTTAATCAATCAGGAAAATTAGAACAAAATACTATTTTAAAAGAAAATATTTCCATAGGAAATGGATCAGATGAATTGATTAGATCAATATTAATTGCTACTTGTTTAAATGATCAAGGTTCAATATTAGTAGCTAATCCAACATTTTCAATGTATCAAATATTAGCTGAAACTTTAGGGATTCAAGTAATAAATATTGAACGATTAAAAAGTGATTTTTCTATTGATTTAAAATTAGCAAATAATGCCTTAAATAATAGTAATTCTATAAAAATAATCTTTATTGTTAATCCTAATTCCCCTACAGGTAACTGCTTAAATAATGAGGAAATAAAATGGTTAGAAGAGATACCCAAAAATATTTTAGTAGTCATAGATGAAGCCTATTTTGAATTTAGTAATCAAAGTTTAATTAATAAATTAAATCAACATTCTAATTGGTTAATTTTACGCACTTTTTCCAAGGCTTTTCGTTTAGCATCTCATCGAGTTGGTTATGCGATCGCCAACAGTGAAATTATTAAAATTCTGGAAAAAATTAGACTGCCTTATAACTTACCTAGTTTTTCTCAAAAGGCCACCCAATTAGTTTTAGATAATAGTAATTTAATTTTAAATTCTGTTAAAAATATCATCGAAGAAAGAGACAGACTTTATCAAATTTTACAAAAAAATTCTAGTTTAAAAATATGGAAAAGTGATGCAAATTTTCTTTATTTACAATTAGCTGAAAATTCAACTTATATCAATTTAAAGCAAATTAAAGATAATTTACAACAACAAGGGACTTTAATTCGTCATACGGGAGGAGGGTTAAGAATCACTATTGGGACACCAAAAGAAAATGATTTAATGTTAGCAAGAATGAATAAAATAATTAATCAATTAAATAGTTAATAACTCATTATTAATAGGAAATCAAAGCAATAAAAACTTATTCATTATAAAAAAAGGAAGTTAAACAATAACAACACTAATCAAAAAAAAATATTGAAACAACTTTGTTGAGACAATTTAACTATCAAATATATCTTTTGTTTATGTTCCTTAATATTAATTGAATTAAACTTAAATTGTTCTTAATGGACTTTTTAAAAATCAAATACTGATTAAAGTCAGAGACTAAATATATTTGGAATAAAAGTAATTATGAGCGGAAATCAATCAAGAGTTCAAGCGATTTCTCAAATCACCAATCGGGAGATCAAAAGTTTTAACACCCCAAAACGTCTGGAAGAAATGTGGGCAAAAGACGTTTTTACCCTTAGTAAAATGCAAGAATGTCTTCCCAAAAATGTATTTAAGTCCTTAAAAAAAACCATTCAAGCAGGAGACACCTTAGATGTCTCCATTGCCGATGTAGTGGCTACAGCCATGAGAGATTGGGCTATTTCTAAACAAGCTCTTTATTACGCCCATGTATTCTATCCCCTAACTAACTCTACTGCAGAAAAACATGACGGTTTTGTCTCTGTGCAAGATGATGGCTCAGTAATCTCAGAATTTGCAGGTAAGGTTTTAGTTAAAGGCGAACCTGATGGCTCATCTTTTCCTAATGGGGGTATTCGTTCAACCTTTGAAGCAAGAGGATACACAGCTTGGGATGTTACCAGCCCAGCCTATGTAATGGAAACTGATAACGGTGTAACCTTATGTATTCCTACAGTGTTCGTTTCTTGGACGGGAGAAGCCTTAGATAAAAAAACTCCTCTTTTGCGTTCCATTGCTGCTATGAATAAAGAAGCTCGTAAAGTCTTAAAATTATTAGGTCATACCGACATAGCCCCCGTTAATTCTAGTTGTGGTGCAGAACAAGAATACTTCTTAGTTGACTCAAATTTTGCCAATAGTCGCCCTGATTTATTATTAGCAGGAAGAACCTTATTTGGAAAATCACCTGCGAAAGGACAAGAATTTGATGACCATTATTTTGGAGCAATTCCTGAACGAGTACAAGTATTTATGCAAGATGTAGAAGAATCTATGTATCGTTTAGGTATTCCAGCCAAAACTAGACATAACGAAGTTGCCCCCGGACAATTTGAATTAGCACCCTTTTTTGAATCTGCTAACGTAGCTACTGATCATCAACAGTTAACCATGACTATTTTACGCAAAACAGCTAAAAAACATGGTTTTACTTGTCTCCTTCACGAAAAGCCTTTCGCTGGAATTAATGGTTCAGGTAAACACGTTAATTGGTCGGTAGGAAATGCAACTCAGGGCAATTTATTAGATCCGGGGGATACTCCTCATGCTAATATGCAATTTTTGATTTTTTGTGGTGCTGTAATTCGTGGTGCTCATAAATACGGACCTCTTTTACGAGCTGTTGTTGCTACTGCTAGTAATGATCATCGTCTTGGCGCAAACGAAGCTCCTCCAGCTATTATGTCTGTCTATTTAGGCTCACAATTAGAGGATGTGTTTGAACAAATTCGTCAAGGGGAAGTGACTGGTTCAAAAGCAGCAAAATTAATGAATATTGGTGTGGATACATTGCCAGAAATTCCTATGGATCCGGGTGACAGAAATCGTACATCTCCTTTTGCTTTTACGGGAAATCGTTTTGAATTTAGGGCTGTAGGTTCACATCAATCGGTTGCTGGTCCTTTAGTTGCCATGAATACTATTTTAGCCGAATCTTTAAATTGGATTGCTGGAGAGCTAGAAACTGAATTAACTAAAGGTACGGAACTTAATACGGCTATTCATAAAATTCTCAAAGAAATTATGGATAAACATGGTAATGTAATTTTTGGCGGTAATGGTTATTCTTCTGCGTGGCATAAAATGGCAGTAGAAGAAAGAGGTTTAGCTAATTTGCCTAATACAGCAGATGCCCTACCTGTATTAAAAGAAAAATATATTGAAGAATTATTTGATAAAATGGGTGTGCTTTCTCCAGTGGAGTTAGAAAGTCGTTTTGAAGTGTATGCTGAGCAGTATCTTTTATCAATTGAGGTGGAAGCTAAATTAGTGGTTAGCATGGCAAAAACAACTATTTATCCTGCCGCCATGAACTATCTATCCAATCTTACTAACACGATCGCCAATCTTAAAGATATTGGTATTGAATTAGATAAAACTATTCTTGAGAAAGTATCTAATTTAACTAACTTAATGATGGTGGAAGTGAATAAATTAAGCGATTCTATTAGTAAACACGATTTTAGTAGTACCGAAGAACATATGCAATATTTTGCTACAACTATTTGTTCTTTGATGGCTGAAGTTCGTAAATATGCGGATGCTCTTGAGGCGGAAATTGCTGATGAGTTGTGGCCTTTGGCTACTTATCAAGAAATGTTATTTATTAAATAATGTCCATTTAATGTAAGAAAAGAATATCTAAAGTCCCCTTTCTTAAGGGGACATAAATCCTAAAAACTCTCTTTGTAAGGAGTTATGAGGTTTTATAATAAGTACTTTTGAGTAATTTAATCCATAAAAGTCAACGACAAATATTTACTGAATTACAGTTAATATCAACACCGAAAAGACAATTTGTGATGATCTTTTTTTTTCATTAAATAGAGTTTCCTGAATGCGTTGGCTTTCAACATTTTTAATGATTATAGCACTACGTTTTCAGGTTAGGACACTAGCTTAAAGTTTATTTCCCCCTTTTTAAGGGGGTTAGGGGGATCGAAAATGTCTTATTCGTTTGTTAATCCAATATCTTTATTGGAAAGATGTACCTATTACCTATCCTTCATGGCTTGATTAACCAATGCCAACTGTTTAGATTTAGAGTATAAAAAAGAGGGAACAAAAAAAAATTAACTGCGTCTAAAAGAATAGACAAGATTAATTAAGGAAAGAAAATTTATGTTTAGTAACAATTTATTTACAAAAGTAACTTTATCAATAGCTGTCATCGTCTTAAATCAAACTCAAGTTAATGCTCAAAATTTCTTAGATCAACTTAAACAATATAACCCTAATACTAATCAAAATCGTACTATTCCACCAGATATTATCATTGACTCAAATCCTAATAATGGTAATACCAATCCTCAACCTTATCCTCAAACACCGCCCCCAAATCAACCCACTACAAATAATGCTAGTAATCCCCGTTTTACTTGTGAATTTGTTAACGGACAATATACAGTAATGTATAACCCTGAAAATCAAATTAATCAAAAATATGCTTGGGCAATTCCGGGTAATTTAGGAGGCGGTTGGACACCCCAAAGACGTTGCTTAGAAATTAGTAATCGTTTGGAGAATTATCGCCCAGACGGTTTAATTGACTTAAATATGAGCAGACAAAATAATTATAATATTCTTTGTGTTACTACTGAAGTTGATCCGAATTGTCGTATTGTTTTAACTGTGCCACCAAATCAAAATCCTGAAGTTGTCAGAAATCTTGTTTTTGAAAATTTATTAACGGCTGATAGTGGCATTCAAACTACTGGAGTTAATACTTATAACGGGAATAACTCTTCAATTGGTAATATTCTTAATCCTAATAGCAGAAATAAAAAAGTAAAATCAATTCATTTAAAACCTTTTTTATCAACTTCTGATGGCGGCACGGCTACACGACTTCAAAAAAAGTAAATGATTGAAATTATTACCTTAATTATTACTTTATGTGCCATAAGTAAAAAAAATTGTAGTTTTCTTAGTATTATTTTAGTTGGATAAAATCTATCAAAAATAAAAAATTACCATTAAAAATAATTATGACTACAAATAATGATCCTGTTATTACTATGAAACAAGAAGTAGCAAAAGCTGCTGCTTCTAGGGTTACTTCTAATTCTGTGGTTGGTATTGGCACAGGTTCGACAACCGCTTATGTTATTCAATATATTGGCGATCGCCTAGCTAGTGGCGAATTAACTAATATTGTAGCTGTGCCTACTTCTTTTCAATCGGAAGTTTTAGCTAAAAAATATGGGATTCCTTTAACTACTTTAGATATGATTGATCATATTGATGTGGCTATTGATGGTGCCGATGAGGTTGATGGTCAAAAAAATCTCATTAAAGGTGGTGGTGCTGCCCATACTCGTGAAAAAGTCGTTGACACTCTTGCTAAACAATTTATTGTAGTGGTTGATAGCAGTAAATTAACTGATAAATTAGGTTCGACTTTTCCTTTACCTGTAGAGGTTATTCCTATGGCACTTGCTCCTGTTATGCGTCGCTTAGAAACTTTAGGAGGTAAACCTGAACTACGTATGGGAGTTAAAAAAGCTGGTCCAGTGGTTACAGATCAAGGTAATTTAGTCATTGATGTCAAGTTTAATTATATCGAAAACCCTATTGAATTAGAATCAACTATTAATAATATTCCGGGGGTTTTAGAAAATGGTTTATTTGTTAATGTGACTGATTTAGTTTTAGTTGGTGAAATCAATGACGGTAAGGTTACAGTAAGAGAATTTTAATTCTAGCAATCCCTAAGATGCTAAGTTAACAAGGGGCTTAAGCCCC
>CAZWLZ010000108.1:0-10637 GCA_964634505.1 uncultured bacterium
CATGGCAGACAATATTTCTATGTTATGTCTTAACAATATCCAGTAGTGCTATATTAACAATTTGTTCTTCAATTTTAGTTTTTAATAGATTTTTTTTAGATAAACAATCACACTTTCAATCTTTCATACTAAGTTGTAACTCAATTCCCTCCTTTTTTTTAGGGGGGTAGGGAAGATGGAAAATATACTTCAAACGGGTACAATATGAGTATTATTGAAAGATTGAAACTTGAGGGTAACAAGAGAATTAAGCTCATCCTTAAATTGAATGTGAGGTTGAGCTAAATAATCAGAGATAGCCGAAGAGAAAAGCGAAAAATTAGAATAATATTTGGCATACAAACATTTCTTTTTCACAAATTTCCAAAGACGCTCAATCAAATTCAAATTAGGAGAGTAGGAAGGCAAATAAAGTAATTCAATATTCAATGACGCAGCTAGATCGATAACAAGGTGACACTTTTGATAACGAGCATTATCTAAAACTAAAGTGATAGGAATCATTAAGCCTAAAGCGGCTAACTTGTGCAACAGTTCTCACACTTGAGTACCCGTAATATATGTGTCATTAGTGACGGTAATCAATTCAAGAGTAACTTCATTTAAGGCAGCCAAGACATGGAAGCGTTTACGACCAGAAGGAGTGCGGACAAACACTCATGACAAAGTGGGCCGAATCGACAAAGAAAACAGCACGTTGACCTGCCTTTGCTTCCTCAAGTCTTGGCTCTAACTTTTTTTGTTTATATTCCTCCTGTGCTTCCACATCGACTTTAGCAGGGATTGCACCGACTTTTAAACAACGCATTCCCCTGGATGTCATAAATGCTCGCACTTGGGTGGGGCTACGTTTGATACCTGTCAAAGCGGCGATTTCCTCAATGGCTTGAGAAATTGTGGCGGGGGGATGCTCACGAAAATCAGCCTCTATGGTGACTCGATATGCAGCTAGCTCACTTTTGGGTTTCCTAAATTTGATCTGTTTGAGTTTTTCTACCCCGCCTTCCTTATCGGCTCGCAAATATTTTCGTAATGTATTCTCACTAATACCTGCTAATTTACAGATTTGCCTGTGAGGTAGGTAAGTTTTGACTTTTTAGCCACAGCACTTCCATTTTTTGCTGCACACGCGGATGCGGATGGTGAAATCTTTCATATTTTAGCTTCGCTTTTTCACTTTCTGTAAATGCAATTTGCAACATATTCCGTGTCTTAATTTCTCTACTTTAGCTCTTATATTTTACTTCAATGATCCGCACTTTTAAGCCGTGTAAAGTATAGTTAGAATAAGTTTACTATCTTTTTTACTGCCATCTCATTATGATTGAAAATAAAAAAAATGCCTTAATTATTGGTGTTAGTCGAGGAATTGGATTTGGTTTTGTTAATTCTTTGTTACAAAATAACCAATATCACAAAATTTATGCTATGTATCGTCAACAATCTTCAGCAATTAGTTTATTAGCTTTAGCAGAAAAATATCCTCAAAAATTGATTTGTTTACAAGCAGATATAACAGAAGAAAATCAAATTATTTCTAGTATTAACTATATGGAAAATATACCAATAAAATTAGATTTAGTTATTAATTGTGTTGGGGTTTTACATGATTTAATTTTACAACCAGAAAAAAGTTTAAAACATATTAATTCAGAAAATTTATTACGTTATTTTCAAATAAATACTATTCCTTCAATTTTATTATTAAAACATTTAAAATCTCTTTTAAAACATCAAAATCAAAGTGTTTTTGCTACGATTTCAGCAAAAGTAGGTAGTATAACTGATAATCAATTAGGTGGTTGGTATGGTTATAGAGCGTCAAAAACTGCTTTAAATATGTTAATGAAAACTGCTTCTATTGAGTATCTTAGAACTAATCCTAAAACAATTATTGTTATGTTACATCCGGGTACAACTAATACCCTTTTATCATTACCTTTTCAAAAAAATGTTCCAGCCCAAAAGTTATTTTCCGTTGATTTATGTGTCCAACAATTGTTAACAGTAATTGATCATCTTACTATGGAAAATACGGGTCAATTTTTGTCTTGGGATGGTAGTATTATCCCGTTTTAATTTTTCTTAAAGTGAATTTAATTAAGTTATAGCATTACCAATTAAAAATAGGACATCGTAAGATGAGCATTGCCCACCCTACAAACATCATAGATTATTGAAGATACAAAATTTATTCCCCTGTAATCGATAACTCTTTTACCCAAATACGAGGACAAATTCCACCGGGGGTAATTTCAGGATTTTCTTCCACAAAAATAATTGATTTTAATAACTCTAAAAAGTCTCCAGCTACAGTGGCAGCTTCGATACTTATTTTTTGACCATTATTAACTAACCAACCGTCAAAAGGCAGGGAAAATGAACCTTGTAGAGAATTAACTCCAGCGTGTAAGGCTTGTAAATCGTCAATCAAAATAATATTAGTTGCTGTATCTAAGCTATATTCTTGAGTAGGATTTTCACCCCTAAAAACATGATAAAAATTAACACCAACACTCACTTTAGCACCGATCGCCGCATTACCTGTTGGTTGGGTATTCATTCTTTTGGCAGTTACACTACTATGTAAAAAACTGGTTAAAATTCCATTAGTAATGATTGGCACTTTACGAGTTGGGGTGCCTTCTCCATCAAAGGTTTCTTTATCAATATTTAAGGGGTGTAAGGCATCATCACAAACACTTAATAAAGGTGATGCAATTTGTTGCCCTAAAGATTCGGCAGTAGAGAGACTTTTTTTATCAAGAATATTTTGGGCATTATAGAGATTAGAAAAAGCACCTAATAAACTCAAAAAGGCTTCCCCTGAGAAAACTACCATATATTTATCTGATTTAATCGGTTGGTAGTCAAGATGACTGAGAGTTTTAGTTAAAGTTTCTTCAAAACATTCATTAATCGGTAATTTATTTAAACCTTCTGCTACTTTATAAGCACCTGCACTACGGGGTTTTTTCCCTTCCTCTTCAGTTTTGCTGTATAAATAAATAGAAGCTAATGAGCGACTTTCTTCTCTTAATGCACCATCACTATTGACATAAAATCGGGCTAAATTTTGTTCAGCTAAACCATTATAGGGTACAGAGGCAATCGCCACATGAGAATTTAATAATTTTTGTTCTACTTCAATTAAAGTATCAATTAAGGTAGCGGCAGGAGATTGAGGAATAAAATCTGTTTCGATGTCTGTTTTCGGAAACTTCGATTCAGGACTAAAATCGGGAATATGCTCAGTAACGCCGAAAAAACTGGCATCCCAAGCCATTTTTAAAGCCAACTCTAACCCAATAGCATCAACATCAGTAGTAGAGGTAACCCCTATTTGTTGAGAGTCATTCCAAACTCGAACGATTACACTAGATTTTTGAGAAGCCTTAACCTGTTTTGCTTCTCCTTGAAATACTTGAACACTAATTTGATCAACCGTTGCACCGTATAAATCAAATTTTTTAATTCCTAATTCTTTTGCTGTGTCTTGAGCTGTTTTGGCGATCGCCTGAATTTTTGACATAATATTTAAGTTAGATAGTAAATAAATTTTAATTCATAATCTTTTGATTGTCAGTTGTTAATGAAAAAAGTTAGGCTGATAATTAGCTTAAAATCTATCAGCAAATATAATTAATTCAAATTTGATTTTTAGTCCTCATCATTGATGATGTCAACTAATTCTTTTTCTTCTTCTACTAAAGGAGGAATTAACGCTACGGCGGCGATAGCATCATCAGAATCTAACTTTTGAACCCTTACACCACCAGCATTACGAGATTGGGGAGAAATATCATCCGCACAAACTCTGATAATAATTCCTCTGGTGGTAATAATCATAAATTCATCTTTTGGATTAACAATATGCAAGGCGGCTAATTGATCTTTGGCTTTACGAAAACGAATGGCTTTTACCCCCATTCCCGCTCGTCTTTGTAATCTAAATAAGGTTACAGGCACTCTTTTTCCTAAGCCGCTAGTGGTAATAATTAACGCCCAAGGCCCTAGTTTTGCCGTTTCTGTAGTTAATTCTTCTGTATCCTCAAAATCTTGGGGAGTGTCAATATCTTCTTGGATAGTAGCCACAATTTGAGATGGTAAAATATCCATACTGATTAACTCATCGCCTTTTTTCAACTTCATAGATTTAACTCCTTTAGTGGCACGACTTAAAGGGCGTAATTGATCAGCACTTGCTTTAAAGTGTATGGCTTTGCCTTGACGTGAGCCTATTAATACGCTATCCTCATTTTTAGCTAGTCTTACCCAACGCAATTGATCATTTTCTGATAAGGAGATGGCAATCAATCCATTACTACGAATATTACTAAAAGCTGATAAGGCTGTTTTTTTGATAAAGCCTTTTTGGGTTAACATGACTAAAAATTCATCATCTGTAAAAGCACTTACAGGCACAATAGAAGTTATTTTTTCTTCTTTATTAATGGGAAGCATTTGAACAATGGGTACACCTCTTGCTGTTCTTGAACTTGATGGTATTTGATAGGCACTTACTGAATATACCACTCCACGATCGCTAAAGAATAAGATGGTATCATGATCACATCCTGTTAAGAAGTGTTTTACTACATCATCATCTTTTATTTTTGCCCCCGATTTGCCTCTAGTTGCTCTGTTTTGAGATTCAAAAGTATTCACCAACATCTTTTTAAGATAGCCTTGTTCAGTTAAGATAATAACTACTTGTTCATTAGCTATTAAATCTATATCTTCTAAGCCACTTTCTCCTTGAATTATAGTTGTTTTACGAGGTGTGGCATAATTGGTTTTTATCTCAGTTAATTCAATTTCGATAATTTCATAAATACGGGATTCTCGGGCTAAAATATCGTTTAAGTCGGTAATTTTGGCAACTAATTCTTGATGTTCGGCTTCAATTTTTTCTGCTTCTAAGGCGGTTAAACGTCTTAATTGCATTTGTAAGATTGCTTCTGCTTGAGTTTCGGATAATTCTAATCTTTCCATCAACTCATTTTTGGCGATCGCCGTATCAGATGATCCTCTAATTAATTGAATTACTGCATCTAAATTACCTAAAGCAATTAATAAGCCTTGTAATAAATGATCTCTTTCTTCTGCTTTGCGTAATTGATAGAGAGTTCTTTTTCTGATAGTTTCTACTCGAAAATCTAAGAAAACTCGCAAAAATCGACTTAAAGTTAACAAAATTGGTTCATTATTGACCAAAGCCAACATATTTGCCCCAAAATTGCTTTGAATTGCTGTTTGTTTGTAGAGATTATTTAAAACAACTCTAGGATAAGCATCTCTTTTTAGTTCAATTACTACTCGCATTCCTGTGCGATCGCTTTCGTCCCTAATATCAGAAATACCCTCTAATCGCTTATCATTGACCGATTCTGCTATTTTTTCAATTAAAGCCGCTTTATTCGTCTGATAAGGTAACGCTGTGATAATAATTGCTTCCCTTTCCATCCTTCCAGCTTGTTGAGGTAAAGTTTCGATTTCCGCAAAACCTCGCATAGTAATCGAACCTCGCCCAGTAGTATAAGCCTCTTTAATGCCAGTACGTCCTAAAATTTGCCCACCAGTAGGAAAATCAGGCCCTGGTATGTATTGCATCAAATCTAAATCAGTTAATTGTGGGTCATGAATTAAGGCGATCGCCCCATCAATTAATTCACCTAAATTATGAGGAGGAATATTAGTTGCCATACCCACAGCGATACCAGTAGTGCCATTTAGCAAGAGTTGTGGCACTCTAGCAGGTAGTACAACGGGCTCTTGATAAGAACCATCAAAATTATCTACAAAAGCAACGGTTTCAGCGTCAATATCTTGTAAGAGGGCATTTACTGCTAATCCTTCTAAACGGCATTCTGTGTAACGCATAGCCGCAGGGGGATCATTATCAACACTACCAAAATTACCATGTCCTTGAATTAAAGGATTACGCATGGAAAAATCTTGAGCCATTCGGACTAAGGCATCATAAACAGCCGTATCTCCGTGAGGGTGATATTTACCTAAAACTTCCCCTACAACTCTGGCACACTTACGAAAAGGGCGATCGTGCATTAACCCTAATTCATACATAGCATAAAGGATACGACGGTGTACTGGTTTTAAACCATCTCTTGCATCGGGTAAAGCCCTACCTACAATCACACTCATAGCGTATTCTAAGTAAGAGCGAGACATTTCGTTGCTTAAATCTATAGGAATAATCCTGTCTTCAATAGATGTCATAATGATGCAAAAATCTCCTTAGCTGAAAAATTCAATTTTGATTACAAATAAGTCAAAAATGCTTTATTTGTTTTCTTAATTAGTTAATAATGTCAATTTATGGATATATTTTAGCACGTTTTGACGTTTTTAACCTAATCTTAAAATCTACTTATGTTATCTCCAATTTATAGGTAATGGGGAATGGGTAATAGGGAATAGGTTAGAAGATAATTGGATTGAGACTGAGACTTTTTGAAATAGATGGCTTTTTCTTTAAATTTCTATTTTCTGACTTTTTAAAGTAATTTAATTTTATCTCTTCTAATACCTTCTTACTTAAACTCACAGCTCACACCTAACCCCTTTTCTTTTGCCTAACATTTAGATAGGTAACATGAAGAAAGAAACAGTAATTCCTAAGGCTAAACCTACAAAAACTTGGAAAGGAGTATGCCCTAATAATTCTTTGAGTTTTTCCTCGTTAAAATCTTCACTGGTGATAAATTCATCCATAATTTGATTTAAAATTTTTGCTTGTTTTCCTGCCGCCTGACGAATACCTGCTGCATCATACATTACTATTACAGCAAATAAAGCGGCGATCGCAAATTCTGAGGAAGCCCAACCTTTAATTTGTCCAATAGCTGTTGCTAATGCCCCGACTAAAGCTGAATGTGAACTAGGCATTCCTCCTGTACTAACGAAGATTTTAAAGTTAAATTTACGATGAATAATTACGTCAATAATTATTTTAATAGCTTGGGCTAAAAAACAAGCTATTAAGGAGACTATCAAAATTTTATTTTGAAAAATATTCGCAATGTCTTGCATAGTGATTAATTAATAAATAGAAATGATATTAGAATTATTTAAAGTTTAAATGTTTAAATTTTTGTTGAAAGAGTTATTAGTCTATCAATAATTAGTTTTTTCTGTTAACTATAAAATAGGCTAATGATTTTAATGGCTCTGCTTTTTCACCATAAATATCTAGTTCGGCGATCGCCATATTAATTAATTCTTCTGCTTTAATTTTAGATGTTTCTATGCCCCAAAGACTAGGATAAGTAGCTTTTTGAGCTGTTAAATCTTTACCTGCTGTTTTGCCTAATTCTTCGCTAGTAGCGGTGACATCTAATATATCATCAATAATTTGAAAAGCTAAACCAATATTTTGAGCATAACGGGATAATCTACCTAAATCTTCATCATGTGCCCCTGCTAAAATCGCCCCACATACTACACAAGCCTCTAATAAAGCCCCCGTTTTATGAATATGAATAGCAGTAAGAGTTTCGGCATCTAAATCGGTTTTTCCTTCTGATTCTAAATCCATCACTTGCCCTCCAACTATGCCTTGGGCTCCCACTGCTCTGCCCAAAAAAGCGATGGTTTTAACAATTCTTTCTGGGGGGACGTTTTCCGTTTTTAAGGCTATATATTCAAAGGCATAAGCTAATAAACCATCTCCTGCTAAGATGGCTATATCTTCCCCATAAACCTTATGATTAGTGGGTTTTCCTCTACGTAAATCATCATTATCCATGGCGGGTAAATCATCATGAATTAAGGACATAGTGTGTATCATTTCTAAGGCACAAGCCGTTGGTAAAGCGATCGCCTCCGTACTACCTAATAATTCACAAGTGGCGATCGCCAAAATAGGACGTAATCTTTTTCCTCCAGCCAACAGGGAATAATTCATGGCTTCGTAAATGGTAAAAGGTTTTTGGGGTGTCAGACATTGGGCTAAGGCATTTTCAACAATAGTTTGTTTTTCTTGGAGATAGGATTTTAAATCAAATGTTTGAACCGCTCTTAAATCTGTTGATGTCATATTTTAAATGTAAGAATAATTTTATCTTTACCAATTATCAATTATTAATTACCAATGATCAATTAAATTTTTAGATATTACACCAACTACCCAACACTCTATTGTCTTATTATCCTATTACCCATTACCTATTCCCTATTCCCTAATAACCATTACCCATTCCCTAACACAGAAAGCAACCCTTTTATGTTATACTTTTTGATAAAATTGGCATAAATAAGCTAAATACAAATTTAAAAGCCATAAATGGAGATTTTTAATGGACACGACCACACAACCAGGTAGTTATGGTGTAGATCAAATACAAGTATTAGAAGGTTTAGATCCGGTTAGAAAACGACCGGGAATGTACATTGGTACTACAGGACCTAGAGGACTTCATCATCTCGTTTATGAGGTTATTGATAATTCTATTGATGAGGCTTTAGCTGGTTATTGTACTCATATTGAAATTGAAATTAATCCAGATGGTTCAATTACTGTAACAGATGACGGGCGAGGTATTCCTACCGATATTCACCCTACCACGAATAAATCGGCATTAGAAACGGTGATGACTGTACTTCATGCCGGAGGAAAATTTGGCGGCAGTGGTTATAAGGTTTCTGGAGGTTTACATGGAGTCGGTATTTCCGTTGTAAATGCTTTATCTGAATGGGTTGAGGTTAAAGTTTGGCGTTTAGGTAATATTTACACTCAACGTTATGAAAAAGGCATTCCCCAAGACACTTTACGAGCCAATCCTGATCCTGATCATTCTACTGGTACTTGTATTAGTTTTTTACCCGATATTGAAATTTTCACCACTGGTATTGAATTTGATTATAATACTCTCTCTGGCCGTATTCGAGAGTTAGCTTATTTGAATGCTGGAGTTAAAATAACCTTTGGCGATCGCCGAAATGACCCACCGCACATTGAAACCTATTATTATGAAGGGGGCATTAAGGAATATGTCAGTTATCTAACCAGAGAAAAAGAAGCCTTACATTCAGATATAATTTATGTAGAAGGCGAAAAAAATGGCGTACAAGTAGAAGTAGCTTTACAATGGTGTATTGATTCCTATAGCGATACTTTACTAGGTTTTGCTAATAATATCAGAACAGTTGACGGAGGTACTCATTTAGACGGATTAAAAGCGGTTTTAACTCGTACTTTGAATAATATTGGTCGGCGTCGTAATAAAATTAAAGAAGGTGAATCCAATTTAGCAGGAGAAAACGTTAGAGAGGGTTTAACAGGGGTAATTTCAGTAAAAGTACCAGATCCAGAATTTGAAGGACAAACTAAAACCAAATTAGGCAATACAGAAGTTCGAGGAATTGTTGACTCCTTAGTAGCAGAAGTGTTTGGTGATTATTTAGAGTGTAATCCTTCGGTAGCAGATACCATTTTAGAAAAAGCCTTACAAGCATTTCGAGCAGCAGAAGCTGCCAGAAGGGCAAGGGAATTAGTTAGACGTAAATCAGTTTTAGAATCTTCTCCTTTACCCGGTAAATTAGCAGATTGTAGTTCTCGTGATCCTTCAGAGTCTGAAATCTACCTTGTAGAAGGCGATTCAGCAGGAGGTTCAGCAAAACAAGGACGAGATCGCCGTTTTCAAGCTATCTTACCCTTAAGAGGAAAAATTCTTAATATTGAAAAAACTGATGACGCTAAAATTTATAAAAATAACGAAATTCAATCTTTAATTACTGCTTTGGGATTGGGAATCAAAGGGGAAGAATTTAATTCTAGTCAATTGCGTTATCACAATATTGTAATTATGACTGACGCAGATGTAGATGGGGCGCATATTCGTACTTTATTATTAACTTTCTTTTATCGTTATCAACGAGAATTAGTCGAACAAGGTTTTATTTATATTGCTTGTCCTCCGTTATATAAACTTGAAAGAGGCAAAAATCATTACTATTGTTATAATGAGCGTGAATTACAGCAAAAAATAGCTGAATTTCCTGTTAACGCTAACTATCATATTCAACGATTTAAAGGTTTAGGAGAAATGATGCCTCAACAACTTTGGGATACTACCATGAATCCTGAAACCCGTATTATGAAAAGGGTAGAGATTGAAGATGCCGCCCAAGCTGATCATATTTTTACTGTCTTAATGGGCGATCGAGTTGCCCCCAGAAGAGAATTTATCGAAACTCATGGCACTAAATTAAATTTATTAGAATTAGACGTTTAATTAGAAAATTTTGTCAAACAGGCATCTTGCCTGTTTCGGATACCCTTATTAGGTAGCTTTTCAATAGGCTATGAATAAGTTACAATTACTTAAGAATGGGTAACGTCAGTTAATAAATTAATGAATATTGTTACTGGAATCAAACTTAAAGAACGTTATGAAATTATACGTAAATTAGGAGAAGGACATTTTGGGAATACTTATTTAGCTCAAGATACTGATTTACCTGATTTCCCTTTTTGTGTTGTTAAACAACTGAAATCTGATCTTTTTCCCAGAGAATTGGAAATTGCAAAACGATTATTTGAGCAAGAAGCTAAAATCTTGTATAGAACCCATTTGGTATCTTTTGTAAATATTATCTGGCATTAAAACCTTGAA
>CAZWLZ010000109.1:0-10597 GCA_964634505.1 uncultured bacterium
AATCATTTTAAAGTAGAAAAATATACCATCAAATCACCTTCTAAGGATAATGAAGAAGAACAATTACGCACCGTAGTAAGGGTAAAAATCTTAGAAAATCATAATCATCGCCGAGAAGAATTAGCCCAATTAACTGGCGGTAATTCTGCTGATGATAGTATGGCTTTTGCCCATTCTTTATTAGAAAAAGCTATTTCTCATAAACAAAAAAATAATTAAATTATGCTTAATTCTTATTGGTTAAAAAATGCTCATATTCCCGTTTCTTTAATGGTTAATAGTGATATTAAAAGCGAAACTAGGGAAAATTTAGGTTTATGTGATATTGAAATTACAGACGGAATTATTACTCAAGTTGTTAAAAGCAATGCCCAAAATGAAGGACTTGATCTCAAAAAAGGGATTGTTTTACCCTGCTTTGTTGATATTCATACTCACCTCGATAAAAGTCATATTTGGCAACGTCAACCTAATATTGATGGTACTTTTGATCAGGCTTTAAAAAGTGTTAAGAATGATTACATTAATTGGACAATTGACGATCTTTATGCACGTATGGAATTTAGTTTAAAATGTAGTTATGCTCATGGTACGATCGCCATTAGAACTCATCTTGATTGTTTTGGGAAGCAAGGAGAAATTAGTTTAAATATCTGGCAAGATTTAAGACAAAAATGGCAAAATAAACTAGAATTACAAGCAGTTTCTTTAGTTAGCCTTGATTATTTACAAACGGATCAAGGAGTTAAATTAGTTGATAAATTAGTAGAGGTTGGGGGGATTTTAGGAGGAGTTGTCTATCAAAATCCTGAGATTGATGCCCAATTAGATACTATTTTTCAACTCGCTACCGAAAGGGGATTAGATTTAGATTTTCATGCGGACGAAAATGGCGAAATAGATTCTATTTGCTTACAAAAAATTGCTAAAACGGCTATCAAATATCAATTTACGGGTAAAATTTTATGCGGACATTGTTGTAGTTTGGCTGTACAACCTTCACAAACAGTTCAAGAAACCATTAAATTAGTTAAAGAAGCAAATATGGCGATCGTTAGTTTGCCTATGTGTAATTTATATCTACAAGGTAGAGAAAAAAATGTAACTCCTTTTTGGCGGGGTATTACCAGAGTACACGAATTCAAACAACAAGGAGTTGCGGTCACTTTTGCCAGTGATAATTGTCGTGATCCTTTTTTTGCTTTTGGGGATAATGATATGTTAGAAGTATTTAATCAATCCGTCAGAATAGCCCATCTTGATACCCCTTACGAGAATTGGATTGATTCTGTTACCAAAACTCCTGCCGATATTATGAGATTAACTCATTTTGGTAAAATTGAAGTCGGTATTCCTACAAACTTGATTATTTTTAAAGCCAGATATTTTAGTGAATTACTATCTCGTCCTCAAGGCGATCGCCAAATAATCAGAAACGGTGTTAAAATTAACCCCATTTTACCAGATTATAATGAATTAGATTAAAAAAAAATCATGGAGAATAGGACAAGAAAAAAAGCAAACAGTTTCTATGCTATCTTCGTTCTATTAAGAAATTTAAAACGCTATCATAACTCATGTTTTCCTTTTAATTAACTTTATTTGATCACAAGTCTATTATATTTTCTTATTCACTATCCAATATTTGAAATATATTTTTCTAAAATAGTAATTTAATTTATACTAAAAAAATAATTATTTTATCTAAGCTAATTTGATTAATAACAATCTTAATTTTTATGATTTTTAAAAAACTTTATTTAACTGGTTTAACTGTTCTATTATTGCTTAGTGGCACAAAAGCAAGTTTCGCTGAAACGGTTATGGAAAAAGTATCTCGCACAGGAGTTTTAACTGTCGGGGTAAATGTTAATTTGGTTCCTTATTCTTATGTCAATGATAAAGGGGAATTAGATGGTTTTTCTCTCAATATCGTTAACTTAGTTAAAGCCGAACTGGAAAAACAGACAGGTAAACCCATCGCCTTAGAAATTGTAGAAGCCGATAGCGTCGCGGATCGTATTCCTAAAATCTTAACAGGTGAAATTGATATTTCTTGTGATACACCTTTCACTTGGAGACGAGATAAATATGTAGATTTTTCGGTTAGTTATAGTGTTTCTGGTATCCGTCTAATTGTTCCCAACAATAGCACTCTAGGAACTCCCGAATCTTTAATTAACAAAAAAATTGCCGTCATTCCTAATAATGTTAATCAAAAGGCGATCGCCATAACTCAACCTAAAGCACAATTAGTTCCTTTTAATACCTTAGAAGAAGGATTAAACGCCCTTAAAGAGGGTAAAGTTGATGCAGTAGCAGGAGATGGAATTTTACTTGATGGCTTACGTCAACAAATGGATTTAGCAAATGTTAAACTTGTACCCGAATCTCCCTTAGCTAGTTATGGAATTAGTTGTATGGTAGGGCAACATGATCCTACTTTTTTACGTTTAATAAACTATACTATTGTTAAATTAATGGAAGGTTATTTAGCAGGAGATAAAGAAGCCGTAGCCATTATTAATCGGTGGGTTGGTAAAGATGGAGTTGTTAATATTGATGAAAAAGCGATTCGTGATTTCTTTAATTTTACTCTCATTACTCACGAACAAATTCCAGACGATCTTTAAATTAGAATAACTGATTTTGTTTTTTGAGGCACATTTATTAACTTAATACAATTTTTGCTAAAAATTAAAAGTATGAATTTTTCAAATAAAATGGGTTGGATGGCTTTTTTAATAGCCCTTTCGTCCCTTCCTGCTAATCCCACATCTGCTGCTAGTATTGAAAATAATGCTCCTTTAACTATCGAAAATCGATTAACAAGACTTTCAAGTAGTTTTAAAGAAAAAGCCGCTCAATTACCTGAAAATCCTCAAAATCTAGCTAATGAAATAGCTTTAGAAACAACTGAGGGTGCTGCAAATAAAGGTTTTGCTAATGCCAGGGGTGGCGGTGGCGGTTGGCGTAATAGTGGTGGCGGTGGTTTTGGTAATGCCAGGGGTGGCGGTGGCGGTTTTGTTAATACTGGTGGCGGTGGTGGTTTTGTTAATAGCGGGAGTGGTTGGCGTAATGGTTGGAGTGATGGGGGTACTTTTATTAATCGTTATTAATGAATAATTCCTGATTTCTTTAACTTTACTGTGATTGCTCACGAACAAATCCCCGATCATCTTTAATTTAAAGTAACTGGTTTTGTTTTTTTAGACACATTTATTAACTTAAGACAAATTTTTTAGGAATAAAAAGTATGAATTTTTCAAATAAAATGGGTTGGATGGCTTTTTTAATAGCCCTTTCGTCCCTTCCTGCTAATCCCACATCTGCTGCTAGTATTGAAAATAATGCTCCTTTAACTATCGAAAATCGATTAACAAGACTTTCAAGTAGTTTTAAAGAAAAAGCTGCTCAATTACCAGAACAAGCTCCAAATCCAGAGGGTGATATAGCTTTAGGATGGGCTGATGGTAGAGGTAACAGAGGTTTTGTCAACGGCCGAGGAGGAGGTTGGGGTAATGGCGGTAGAGGCGGTTTCCTTAATTCTAATCCTTGGCGTAACGGTTGGGGAGATCGAGGTAGTTTTTTCAATCGTTCTCCTTGGCGTAATGGATCATTTTTTAATCGCTATTAACAGGATAGTTGATTTTATCGTTACTCATCAAAAAGCAGAAAAAAGTTAACAAGGGATTTAAACCCCTTGTCTAAAAAGCTTTTTCTTTAGAAAAAATATTTAATTATCAAAAAAAATGGCTACTACGGAAAAAAATATTACTTATAAGTCTGAATTAATTGATATATCTAACTTTGGAGCGACTAGATTAGTTATAATTCAACCTACTTCTTATTGTAATCTCAATTGTGACTATTGTTATTTACCCGATCGCCATTTAAAAAATCAACTTTCTTTAGATTTAATTGATCCAATTTTTAAACAAATTTTTACTAGCCCTTTTACCAAAGAAGATTTTACTATTTGTTGGCACGCTGGAGAGCCTTTAACTGCACCTATTTCCTTCTATCGTGAAGCTTTTAAGTTGATCGAAAAGGCTAACGAAAAATACAATCACCAACAAGTTAATTTTGATTTATCTTTTCAAACTAATGCCATTTTAATTAATCAAGATTGGTGTGATTTATTTAAAGAATATCCTGTTCAAGTGGGTGTAAGTATTGATGGGCCGGCTTTTATCCATGATAAACATCGTCAAACTCGTACTGGTTTAGGTTCGCATCAAGCTACCATGAGGGGAATTGAATATTTACAAAAAAATGATATTTATCCTAGTATAATTGCTGTTTTAACCGCCGATTCTCTTGATTATCCTGATGAAATTTTTAATTTTTTCTCTGAAAATGGCTTAATTGATATTGGTTTTAATATGGAAGAAACGGAGGGAGTTAATACTTATTCTTCTTTAGATAAAGAGGGTATTTTAGCTAAATATCAAGCATTTATTAAACGTTTTTGGGAATTAACTACGGCATCAGAAGGTAGAGTGAGAGTTAGAGAATTTGAATCAATTTGTAATATTATTTACACAGAAGATAGGTTGAGTAATACTGATATGAATAAGGCTTGGGCGATCGTTAGTATTGATAATCAAGGTAATTTCAGCACTTTTGATCCTGAATTATTATCAATTAAAACGACTACTTATGGGGATTTTATTTTGGGTAATGTCTTAACTGATAGTTTTGAATCGGTTTGTCATACTGAAAAGTTTAAACAGATTTATCACGATGTGAATGAGGGTGTTAAGTTATGTCATAATACTTGTGATTATTTTGGGGTATGTGGTGGCGGTGCGGGTAGTAATAAATATTGGGAAAATGGAACTTTTAATTCTAGCCAAACTAAAGCCTGTCTTTATCGCATTAAAGTTATAACTGATGTAGTTTTAGATGCTTTAGAAAACTCTCTTACTTAGCTCCCTAACCTCTTACACAAAACTAGGATTCTGTTTTATTGTTTTAAACAATTATCACAATGATTACATCGAAAATTAGAGTTTATTTTCTCATCAAAAGTTTGTAATAAAAAGTCCCATCTACATTTTTTTGTATGTAAAAATTTAGTAGTTTTATCTGATGATTGTTTTTGTTTATCTATTAATAAATCAATAGATTTTGAAGATATTTTATTGATAATTTGATAGTCAAAAGGCGATCGCCAAATTAGACTTTTTGCACTATGAAGAATGCCTAAATATAATTCATAATTAATATCTTTTTTAGGTAAATTAAAGATATTATTTTCCAGAGGAATTTTAGAGACAATGTCTAAGGTTTTACGATATTTTTTAGTTAATTGTTGTAAGAAAAATTGCTTTAATTGTTTATCTTCTGGGTTAAAAAATCCAGTGGTTTCACTAATTAAAGTAAGGATTTCTGTAGTTTTACCATCTCTTCCACCTCGCCCGATTTCTTGGATATATTCTGATAATAATTGAGGGGGTTGATAATGACAAATCCAACGAATATTATCTTTATTAATACCCATTCCAAAGGCAGAAGTACATACTACAAATTGGATATTTTCTGTTAACCAATCAGTTTCTATTTGTCTTCTTTGAAAGTTATTTAATCCCGCATGATAAGAGTTAGTTTTATAACCTAATTCTTGTAATAATTTAGTTAGTAATTCGCTGTCATTTCGACTACGAACATAAACTAATCCACTTTCTTTTTTATGCTTTTTAATAAAGTTAATTAAATTGTCTTTTTTTCCTTTTGGTGTCCAATTTGTTGTTACATTTATATGTAAGTTTTGACGATAAAGATTAAGGGTAAATAAGTTAGTATTTTTTAATTTTAATGTCTCTTTTATTATTATTTGAGTTTCTCGATCTGCTGTAGCTGTAAAGGCACAAATAGGAATATTTTTTTGATTATTTTTTACTTTGATTAAAGTCTCTCTCGCAATGCCTAAACGCCTATAGGCTGGGCGAAAACTGTCTCCCCATTGGGCTAAACAATGAGCTTCATCTAAGATTAAATTATTGATGATTAAATCTGGATTTATTAGCTTATCCCAAACAGGTTTACTTAGTAATGTTTCTGGTGATAAATAAAGTAGTTTTAATTCTTTATTTTCTATTAATTCAAAAGTCTTTTGTCTTTCTTCTTTATTAATTTCATTGTGTAATAATGCAGCGGGTAATTGCTTTTTTTGCAATTCTAAAACTTGATTTTCCATTAAGGCAATTAAAGGGGAAATAATTATAGTTAAACCGGTTTGTATTAATGCTGGTAATTGAAAACAAATCGATTTTCCCCAACCCGTTGGCATAATTACTAAAGCATCTTTTCCGAGTAATATTGTTTCGATAATTTCTTGTTGTGGATGTCGAAAATTATCATAATTCCAATATTGTTTTAATTCTTTTTTTAAATCATTAGTAATCATTTACTATCTTTTTTTATTTTTTCTCATGGCTAGTTTTATTCTTAATCTAATTCGTTTACCATCATAGCAGGATCTATTAATGTTATATCAAAAGGATCATCAGGAGGCATTAGGGGGAAAATATCTCTTTGACAATGTTGATAAATAGCAAAAACTTGAGGACCAAAAACCAATTTATCGCCGTGTTTTAATTCTTCTCCATTTACTTTTCGTCCATTGATGAGAATACCATTGGCACTATTTTGCCCTTTATCATCTCCATCAATTACTTCATAAAAAGTATTACCGTCATCATTAAATTTTCTGATTAATGTGGCATGACACCTTGAAACGAAAGGAGAATTAAGTATTATATCACATTTTGGCGATCTCCCGATAGAATATTTACTTTTTTTCATTAAAATCTCTCGGCTACCGCTATCATCTTCTACTATTAAAATATGTGCTTTATGAGGTTGGGCAATTTGTGCTGTCATTAGTAATCTGATACTTTATTTATTTTTATCAAAATATTCTTAATTATCATTTATAATATCTTAACCAAATCAATATAATTATTAATTATTTTTAAATTGTTTGCGTAAAAATACGGAATTACTCACTACCATAATAGAACTAAAGGCCATTAAGCCTCCTGCTAAAGCTGGGCTTAACACAAGATGATAGAAAGGGAATAATATTCCAGCCGCTATGGGAATTGTAATTAAATTATAACCCAATGCCCATGCTAAATTCTGTTTGATTTTGGTTAAAGTCGCATTACTTAATTTAATTGCTGTAATTATATCTAATAATTTACCTCTTGTTAAGACTATGTCTGCAGTTTCTACTGATATTTGGGCTCCCTTGGCCATGGCTATTCCTAAGTCTGCTTGGGCTAACGCAGGTGCATCATTTACCCCATCTCCTATCATGGCTATTTTTAAGTTAGGGTTTTGACTTTGCAAATTTTTGATAAAGTTGGCTTTATTTTGGGAATTAATTTGGGCATGATAATTTTTTATCCCAACTTTTTCGGCTATTTTTTTGACAACTATTTGGCAATCGCCACTTAAAAGAATTACGTCTAATCCTAATTTTTGCATTTCTTGCACTGTATTTGGTGCATCAGCTCTAATTTGATCAAAAAAGGAAATTAATCCTATTAATTCCTTATTTTTGCTGATATAAATCACTGTTTGACCTTGACTACCTAATTTTTCTGATTGAATTTTCATATCTTGAGGGATTGAAATAGATTGAGATTTTAGCCAATTTTCGTTGCCAAGACAAATTTTAAGGGATTGTTTATCTTTAATCACAATTCCGCTTATTCCTTCCCCTGATTGTTTAATAATTTCTTCTGTGGGTAGTAGAGATAATTCTAATTGTTGTACTTTGCTTAGAATACCTTCGGCGAGGGGATGAAGGGAATATTTCTCTAAACTTCCAGCCAATTGTAGTATTTCTTCAGTAGAAGTATTATTTAAGGTGATGATGTCAGTGATTTGAGGATACCCTTGAGTAATTGTGCCTGTTTTATCAAAAATTATAGTGGTTAAGTTTTTGACTTTTTCTAACACATCTCCTCCTTTAATTAATAGTCCTTTTTCTGCACCGATGGTAGTACCAACTAAAATAGCTGTAGGGGTTGCTAATCCTAAAGCACACGGACAAGCAATAACTAAAACGGCGATCGCCAATTTTAAACTTAATAATAATTGAGAAGTATTTAAAAAGATTAAACTAGCTGGAAACAAATAACTACCAATAAAATACCAAAAAAGGAAAGTCAATAAAGCTATAATCATTACACCATAACAGAAATAACCCGCCACAGTATCCGTTAATTTTTGCACAGGTGCTTTTTTATTTTGAGCTTCTTCAACGGTAGCCACTATTTGATTGAGAGTAGTATTAATGCCCGTGCGAGTAGTTTCAACAATAAGCACATCAGAATAATTAATAGTGCCTCCTGTAACCATATCATTGGGCTTTTTCGTAACAGGCATAGACTCTCCTGTTAATAAAGATTCATCAATAGTACTTTCTCCTTGAATTATTTTGCCATCAACAGGTATTTTTTCACCCGGTAAAACCCTTACCCATTCATTAAGACGAATTTGTTCAACAGGAATACTTAAACCTTGATCTTGATTGGTATCAACTTTACCTACTAAACGAGCAAAGGGGGGACGTAAAGTAAGTAAAGCCTCCAAAGATTCAGAAGCCTTGCCTCTGGCTCTTGACTCTAAAACCCTACCTAAAAAAATAAAACCTAAAAGCATCACAGGCTCATCAAAAAAGCATTCCCAGCCCAAAGAAGGAAAAATCAAAGCAATACAACTGGTAAGATAAGAGCTAACAGTACCCAAAGCAACTAAACTATTCATATTAGGGTTAAAATGCCATAAACCTTGCCAACCATCAAGTAAAATGTCTCTACCTGGTATCAATAAAGCTAAAGTAGCTAAACTCCAATGAAACCAAATATTAGTTATCACTGGCATATGATGAAAACCTAAATGATGTAAATGTCCAACACTCGATAAAACCAACAATAAAGCAGCTGTGATTAATTGCCAAAGTTGTTGATTTTTGGCGAGTTGTTTTTTTTCCTTAGCTAATGCTTGTAAGTTTGCCATAGAGACGTTTTCTGACTTTCTTACTTGAGTGGGAAAACCTCTACTACTTAAACGTTGTGCTAAATTTTCGGGGATAATTTTTAATGGTTGATATTCAACTAAGGCAACAGAAGTAATTAAATTAACACTAGCAGAAATAACACCGTCTTCTTGAGCAAGTTGTCTTTCTACCGATTTAACACATCCTGCACACTTCATCCCAGTTACATCTAGGGTTATGGTTTCTAATAAGGTTGAATTAGTCATGAGTAGTTAATTATTGGTCATTTTTTATAGGTGAGGAAAAGGATAGTCTTGTTAATATTTACTGCTCATAATTAGTGGCGATCGACTGTAATAATTTGCTAACTTGATCAAACATTTTGTTACTAGATTGATTATTAATAGCTTGTCTTTCGGGGTAAAATTCTGGCCTGTCTAAGAATACAGCAATAGATTTTTCTACTTGATCAAAAATTAAATCATGTAATTCTTCTTGTGCCTTTTCCCTCTGATAACTAGCACCTTCTTCTGTAGTAGCATAAAGAGGAGGTAAACGATTTAAAGCGTACGCTGCTATATCTCCTACATCTAAAAGCCTATCTGTAGATGTTTCAATTTGTGCTACTTTAGAAATTACTTGACTTACTACTAATTCTTCCATGACGTTGATAAATTGTTTGCGAGGCATGGCTACTACTTCACCTGTTAATAATGCACCCATTAATTTATCTAAAGAGGTATATTCTTCAAACGTTAATTCTGTAGATGTTTCGCACATTCTACCCACTTCTGCTTCCATTGTAGGTGTTAAGTATCCATTTGCGAGAGCTTGATCAACTATTTCTTGAATTGTCATTTTCATATCGAATGCTATGGTATTTGAACTTGATATTATCTTTTTTTATCATAGAGGTTAAAGGGTTTTTCAATCAATATTTTTTGATTATACTTAATTTGGCGATCGCCAAAACCAAAAGTAAAAATTTAGAAAGATTAATATTTTTAACAGTTTGATAAATCCAAATTATGAACGTTTGAAATATATTAAAAAAGTTAGTCAAATTAATTAAAATTCAATAAAAAGAGAAAATGAAAACAGACTCAATATTTTATGAGTTATTTTTAAACTTACCTGACAGTTTATTTGCCTTATTGGGATTACCTCCTGAAATAGCTAAAGATTATCAATTTACATCTCAAGAGTTAAAACAATTAGCCAAAAGGATAGACGGACTTTTTTTACCCCTAACTATCGATAAACCGATTTATTTTGTAGAAGTACAATTTCAAGAAGATGACAGTTTGTATTATCGTTTATTCACCGAAATTTTTACTTATTTATGGCAATATCAACCCCTGCAAAATTTTCAAGCGGTAGTATTATGGGGTAAAAAAAGTTTAGATGTAGGTTTGCCACCTGATTATCAAATGTTTAAAGATTTGGGCAAATTAGATATTATTTATTTAGATGATTTGAATTTAAATCAGCAGGATAATATCGGAATAGAAATTATTAAATTGATTGTAGCAAAGGAAAAACAAGCGAAAAATCAAGTAGAAAAATTGTTTTCTTTAATCA
>CAZWLZ010000110.1:0-10553 GCA_964634505.1 uncultured bacterium
CTATCACCCTACCACCCTATAATTGCTTTTTCTGTAGAATGAAACAGCCCTGGGGGGTTAGGGGGATCGAATCTTCCGAAGTATCCTACTGTTTGCTATACGAATTTGAAGTAATTTTATTACTCCTAACTAACACTTTCTTAAAACCAAATACCCAATACCTAATGCCTGATAACGTTTATCTATAATGTAAATACTATATAATCTAATATTGTTTATCTAACATGAATTAATAATATGAAAACTTTATCTTTTGCTGTTATTTTAAGTAGTTTATTATTGTCGATTAATCCTGTTTTAGCAAAAACCATAAAAATTAACTTTGCTAAAGGTAGTTATTGTGGCTCTTATCAAGGTAAAATTAAAGTCAATGATGTTTTTTTAGTCAATATAGGAAAAGAACATCAATTAATTATCAAAAATAAAAATGCACATAATTATTCTGTAATTAGCCCAACGGGTAAAATATTGCCCTTAATTCAGAGTTATTCTAAAAATGAAAATCAATATTGGACGGGAAAAGAGTCAGGAGATTTTAAGATTAGAATTGATAGTATTCCATCAGGCTTAAATGCTGATTTACAAATTTGTGCTTATAAAGGAGAAGGAGAATTATAATTTTTGTTACGTTAATTCACTTTTAGTAAAATTAATTAAATTCAAGAAAAAACACTCCCAAACTAAACGAGGTTGAACATAACTTTTAAGAGCAAAATTTACTTGTTCTAAATCTTTTATAATAGCTTTTTTTTGATATTTTTCCCAATATAAATACTGTAAATAATTAGTTAACCATAATTGAGTTTCAACTTCGATCGCCTGAGTTATTTCTTGTGCTAAAAATAAACCTTCTAATTCATTTTCTGGTATGTTTTTTAGCTTTTTTAGTAACTCTAAAGGCATTTCTTTTAATTTTCTAAAATTTAAAATTGTGTCTCCTGCACTACCTTGAGAGATTTTTATTACCTCTGAATATTGCAAAATTTCTTCTAATCCTGCCCTTTTTACCACTAAACTTATTTGCTCTTCATTTAATCGATAAAAAGGAATTTTTTGACACCTAGAAACTAAAGTTGGCAAAATAGAATCTACCGTAGGCACTATTAAAATAATTGTAGCCTTTCCCGGTTCTTCTAAAGTTTTTAAGAGGGCATTGGCTGCCGATTCAGCCATTTTTTCAGCATCCTCAATTACCACTATGGATAAAGGTGATTTTAGGGGAGGACGAGCTAAAAAGTTCGTTATTTCTCTAATTTGTTCAATTCTAATTTGGGGCGTAGTTTTTCTTTTTAAACCCTTTTCTTCAGCTTCTTTTTGAGTAAATAATTTACCTTGATGCAAATAAGTTGGTTGTATCCATAAAAAATCAGGATGATTTCCCGCATATAATTTCTTTCTGGCTAATTTATATTCCTCTTCTGGTTTTATTAATAACATTTCGGCAAAACACTTGGCAGCTAAACTTTTGCCCACTCCTTCTACCCCAACAAATAAATAAGCTGGAGCAATTCTATTTTTGGCGATCGCCATTTCCAATAAATTAACAGCCGTGGATTGCCCAACTAATTGTGCTAAAGGTTTCATTTGTTTAACGAAAATAAGATATAAATAACTTAGAATTAATCATTAATTTAGAATAACAACAATTGACTATGGCCAGATATATTTTCTCTTGCATTTTTCCTTTTTCCTTAGATAAAAGTCGTTCTTTAATTAAAGAAATTACAACAGCTTGTCAATTAGAAATTGAATTTCAAACTGATGATTATTTAATGGCCAAAGAAACTATCAAAAATATAGCATTTGATAAATTGGTAAAAATCGATATTATTTTAAATAATAATACATCTGAAAAGAATCAAACTAATGTCGAATTTACAGTAAAAAATGAAGAATTAGCATTTAATAATAAAAACCGTGCTATGGAAAAATTTAAGCAACTTAAACAAATAATTACAGCTAATTATAAATTAGATATTATGTAAAAATTTAATTTATTTTTACTAATTTAATTATCTAAAATAGTATTATTAATTATTATTTATTTATGAAAAAAAATCATTATTTTATATTTTTAGAAATATTCTCTCAAGAAGGAGGAATACAATCTTATATCAAAGACGTATTAAATGCCTATCAAACATTAGACTATCAAGCAGAAATTTTTTTATTAAGAGATATTGCCCCATTAAATAACCCATTTGATCAAGCTAAATTAAAATTTTATTATCTCAAAACTTTGCCTCCTTTTTTGGGCCGATTAAAATTAGTAATAACTTTATTTATTCGTCTAATAATTAATCGACCAACTCATATTTTTTGTGGTCATATAAAATTAGCAGGATTGATTAATTTTTTTTCTAAAATGTTTAATATTCCTTACACAATTTTGACTTATGGCAAAGAAGTTTGGCAAAAATTGCCCCCAATTGAAAGTAAGGCATTAACAGAAGCTACTCATATTTGGACTATTAGTCGTTATAGTCAAAAATGTCTTTGTTTAGCTAATAATATCGATCTAAATAAAGTTAAAATACTCCCTTGTGTTGTTGATCAAAATAAGTTTACTCCGGGAGAAAAAAGCCCAGAATTATTATTAAAATATAATCTAAAAAATTCTCAAGTTTTAATGACTGTTACTAGATTATGGTCGGGAGATATTTATAAAGGAGTTGATGTCACTATTCGGGCTTTACCTAAAATTTTAGAACATTTCCCTAATGTTAAATATTTGGTCATTGGTAGAGGTGATGATTTACCTCGTTTAGCCCAATTAAGTCGTGATTTAAAAGTAGAAAATAAGGTAATTTTTGCTGGTTTTATCTCCTCGGAAGAATTGGTAAATCATTATCGAATTGCTGATGCTTATATCATGCCTTCTCAAGAAGGTTTTGGCATTGTTTATTTAGAGGCTATGTGCTGTGGAATTCCCGTTTTAAGCGGTGATGATGATGGTTCGGCTGATCCTCTTCAAGATGGTATTTTAGGTTGGCGTGTGCCTCATAGAGATGTAAATGCGGTAGCTTTGGCTTGTATCGAAATGCTCAAAGGTGATGATATTCGAGTTAACGGAAAATATTTAAGAGAGCAAACTTTAACTAAGTTTAGTAAAGCTGTTTTATCTGATCAATTAAAGTTATTATTATCTTAATTTATTTTTTGAGTCAGAAAATTTGGCGATCGCTAGTAAAATTCAGGAATCCCTTTTATAAAAAAGGAAACTTTAAAGCTTTTAGCTCAAACTGAAAAATATTGAAAATAATGTACCCCAAAAATTGAACAGGCTATTTACCCCCTTATTCTCCATAGCTCAATTTTAAGGAAAATAAAAACCTTTTTTCCTTAAGAAAAAAGGTTTTTACCATTGTTAAAAAAAAATTAAATTACGAAAATATCAGTATTAGTTAACGGTAAACCAGTACTTAAAGTAGCAAATTGAACAAAACCACCTGTAGTGCTACCATTAGAGTCAAACCACAAAGCACCAGTAGTGTCGTTATAACCAAAACGATGTGCCGTAGTGGTAGCAGATGCCCCAAGAGTAAATTGGGTTGCTGTAATTACAGCACCGGCTACTAAGCCACCACCAAAAGCGGCTTTTACTTGAATTGTATCATCAACAACTGAGAAGTCAGTAATTAAATCAACCTTCTCTGAAGACGCATTAAAGCGGAAAATGTCTGAACCTAAACCACCCGTAAGTGAATCATTACCGGCACCACCTATTAAGATATCATTACCATCTCCCCCTGTTAAGGTATCATTACCATTACCACCATCGAGGGTATCGTGGCCATCTCCCCCTGTTAAAATATTAATACCAGTATTACCAGTGATTTTATTGTCAAGAGTATTACCAGTGCCATTAATAGCTGTACTACCAGTAAGGGTAAGATTTTCCACATTAGCACCAAGGGTATAGGTGATAGTCGAATTGACTAAATCAGTACCGCCCGTTACTAAGTCTGAATTGGTTTCTGTGACTACATCGCCCACGTGATCTACTGAGTAAGTGTCATTTCCATCGCCCCCTACCATCGAATCAACACCAACACCACCGAGAAGAGAATCATTACCAGCATCTCCATTAAGGGTGTCATTACCACTACTACCATCAAGGGTATCGTTGCCATCGCCTCCTGTTAAGATATTAATACCAGTATTACCAGTGATTTTATTATCAAGAATATTACCAGTGCCATTAATAGCTGTACTACCAGTAAGGGTAAGGTTTTCTACATTAGCACCAAGGGTAAAGCTAACACTTGAATTAACTAAATCAGTCCCCCCAGTTGCTAATACTGAATTAGTTTCTGAGACTATATCACCAATATTGTCAACGGTATAAGTATCATTACCATCTCCTCCTATTAAGGAATCGGCTCCTAAACCTCCATCAAGAATATCTATACCAGTATCTCCGCTAAGGGTGTCATTACCAGCTTCACCTTTGAGGATGTCGTTACCAAGTCCTCCTGTTATGGAGTCTGCACCATCGCCTCCACTAATAGTATCATTGCCATCTAAACCATTTAGGATATTAGCGGCTGTGTTACCAATAATGGTGTTAGCTAAGGCGTTACCAGTACCGTTAATAGCAAGTGTACCTGTTAGGGTTAGTTTTTCTAAGTTAGCACCTAGTATATAAGTAATACTAGAGTTAACTAAGTCTGTACCTCCAGTGGTAGCATTTGAGTTGGTTTCTGAGACTAGATCACCAATATTGTCAACGGTATAAGTATCATTACCATCTCCTCCTGTTAGGGAATCGGCTCCTAAACCTCCATCAAGAATATCTATACCTGCATCTCCGCTAAGGGTGTCGTCACCAGCTTCGCCTTTGAGGGTGTCGTTACCAAGTCCTCCTGTTATGGAGTCTGCACCATCGCCTCCACTAATAGTATCATTGCCATCTAAACCATTTAGGATATTAGCGGCTGTGTTACCAATAATGATATTAGCTAAGGTGTTACCCGTACTATTAATAGCGGCAGTTCCTATGAGCGTTAGATTTTCGACGTTATCTGTGAGGTTATAGGAAATAGAGGTCTTAACTATGTCGGTTCCTTGGTTGAACGCTTCAACCACAATATCGCCAGGGTTGTTTACGGTATAAATGTCGTTCCCTGCTAAACCAACTAGGCTATCTGCTCCCGTTGTTCCAATCAGATTATCGGCATTGGCAGTTCCTGTAAAAACGAGAAGGACTGGAATAGGTTTGAGAACGAATAGTTGGTTTGCTGAGATACTACCACCTTGGTTATCAATGACGGTATAGGTGAGTTCTACAGGCCCGTTGTAGTTAGTAGTAGGTGTAAATGTCCAAGTGTTGTTTAGATTACTGAGAAAAGTGCCGGGAATGCTTGCTGCTAGGTCTGTTACAGATAAAGTTCCACCATCTGAGTCACTGAAACCTACCAGTAAATCAGTCGCTTTGAGAGTATAAGCAGAGCCTTCGGTTCCTTGAATTAAACTGCCTGTAGCTGTGCCAATGGGAGCTTGGTTAATGTGAATACTCAAATCGGCGATGGAGGTTGAATTGATACCATCGTTAATGCTGAGTAAATCTTGCCATTCTTGTTCGATGACACTGACACCACCACCATCGGCGATCGCCTGGGAAATAGAATCATTACGGTCAAAAATTTCTTTGAGGGGTTGGGGATAATTTTGTTTAGTTAAACCTGTAATATCCAGCCCAAGAATACCTGCTAGGTCATCTGCGTTGCTCAAATCAATGGTCTGATTATTCGCAGCAGCAGTGATAATCGCAGAGGTTAAATTTAAACCTTTATCATCATCGGACAATGAGGTGAGAATAGCGACTTGAACGGCGATTTTTTCTACATTGAGTGCCTGGGCGTTGGGGGGATCAGTCTGTAGAATCCCGTAAGCATCATAGCTTTGGAGATTAATATTACTCGGAAGACCAAGGACAGTTTTTATGGCGATCTCCGCTGTATTAGGAGATAAACCCAGATCAATGGCATCTTGTACTAGGGTTGTCAAGGGATTAACGTTGCTTGCTCCCAAGGGGGCTTTTAGTTGCAACAACGTAACAACCAAATCTCCTTGCTTAGTTTGCAAAATACTTTTGGACGCACTAACTGGAGACTCGGCGATCGCCCCGTTATCGGTATAGTTGGCAATGACTTGGATATTGGCTCCAATATCGGCATTAGTCACGGTATAGGTGTTGCTATTACTGCCGATATTACTCCAAGTAAGGCCATTATCTGTAGAAGTTTGCCATTGGTAGTTAACAAAGCCTGGAATTCCATCGGGATCACTCACCGTTGCTGTCAAAATATTCCCTACAGAAGCAATGCCACTAAGGATTACTAAACCAGCAGTATTAGTTGGGGTTGGAGGTGGAGCAGAAACGGAAGTTAGTCCACTGGTGGTAATCGCAAAAAGCCTATTACTAAATTGGGCAAGTTCCACATTTTTTAGGGTGTCAATGCCTTCGGCTATAATACCAGTTTTGCTATCTGTGATTGTATAGTTGGCACTGGCGAGATTATAAACAAGGCTATATTCACTGCTCAAGCCCGAAAAAACTGCTGTATCGGCAATACCATCACCTCCATCCAAATAATCGTTACCCGTATCACCCTTTAGCTGATCATCGCCACTGCCCCCATAAGCAGTGTCATTTCCGCTACCACAAACAACAATGTCATTGCCAGCCCCTGCGTAGGCTACATCATCGCCCCCTTTCAAATCAATTAACTCATCTTGAGCAGAACCTGTCACCACATCACTATTGTCAGTAGTGGGAGGCGTTACACTGACCACACCTGATCCTGGAATATTCCCCGCCACAAGATTAGAGATAAAAATACCACTGTCAAGAATATGATCTCCCGTATCGGCGATCGCCATTTTAATATGATTAGTTGCTCCCCCCGTATTAATCGGTGCCACAATTTTTAAGACATAGCTAACCCCGTCATATTCAATGGGCAGAATATTTGTGGAATTATCTTGGAAATAGCCGGCTACTAAGTTAGGGGTAACAACACTTAAAGGGTGGTTAGGATCGTGGTTAAACAAAGCATAGTTAACCCCATTCACCATCACGATGGCCGAGTCAACAAAGGCATCTACCCATTCAGGATATTCATCTGAACCAAACACAATGTCAAAGCTGATGGAAGTAGCGGTAGAGTCAGCAACGGTAAAATCAAAAGCTAGGCTAGTAGCATCATAGGATAGGGTTTGAAAAACCGTATTCACCACTGCATTAATGTCTGCATCACCATTATCAAAACCACTGGTTGCACTATTATCATTCCCAAAGCCAGTACTAGTATTCGTGGTTTCTGGAGTAGTTCCAGAGGTTAGCAGTAACCCAGAGCCAATGCCGAGAGGAGCTAAAGAACCGTTATAGAAATTGACTGCACTTGCAGCTGACGCATTTAAGGTAATAGAATTGGTATTGACCGTAATACCTGAATTGACTCCCAAAAGAGCATCCGTCAGTAAAGATTTATTAGTGCCTGTGAAGGTAGAAAAAGGAGTAACCATAGATAGAACCTCTTACTTTAATAAAAAATATGGGGAGTGATACAGAATTTAGTTGGTGTTAGACTAGAACCACTTCGTAGGTATCATGGAGATTAGGGGGAGTATCTGGAACTTTAATCTCTCTTGGGTTTAATCCCCTGCTCCTAACAGCAAAAAAAATTAAAGTAGTAGAAATACTTATTCGTTTTATCCCTTTGAAGGCTAATTAATTTCCCCTACTACTACAAGCTATCAAAAGAAAGTAAAGAAACTGTAAAGAGAGTTTGAAGAATTGTTAAGTAGCTGGTTTTAATTAAATAAAAATAATTTTTGCACTTGATCCGGTAGTCCCCTTAATAAGGAATCTGACAATTTTTAAACAAGAAGTTTAACAGAATACCTAGACTATTCTAAATGTAGAAGTGGCAATTATTAAGTTTGGTAATTCCGTTGATCTGCTTCAGGATTTCGTCACCATTGATGAGTTTATTCCGCCCAAATTAAATGCCGATAATATGACTACTATGGAAATGGAGATCGCCATTTCCATCTCAACATAATAATTACAAAGGATTTTTTTTTGCCTCTCCCACTAGACGAGGAAATTTAAAAGGAGTATTGGTAATTTTTTTTAGATAAATACAATTACGAATTCCTTGAGTTAAAGGAGTAGTAAAAGACTCTTTTTTGTCAATTATTCCGCCTAATTTAGTAACCATATTTTCTAATTTTTCTAACTCTTCTAAAGTGACATTTCCTCGATATAAAATAGCAATTCCTCCTACTTTTATTAAAGGTAATACATATTCAGCACATACTGTAATTTCAGCAACGGCTCTTATTAAAGCTAAATCATATTTTTCTCGGTGATTTTTATCCCTTCCAATTGTTTCTACTCTGCCTAATAAAGTATCGATATTCGTAATATTTAATTTACTTTTTAATTGAGTTAAAAAATTAATTTTTTTGGCTGTTGAGTCTAATAATGTTACCCTTATATTTCGATTGGCGATCGCCACAGGTAAACCAGGGAAACCAGCACCACTACCCACATCGATCACATTTTGATCAGTTAAATTGAGAGCTAAAACAGGTATTAAAGAATCCCAAATATGTTTTTCCCAAAAATCATTAGGTTCAGTAATTCTAGTTAAATTTAAAGTTAAATTTGCTGTAATTATTTCAGCATAAATTTGTTGTAATAATTCCTGTTGTTTCGTATTAGGAAAAGAGGCTATTTTTTCTGCCCAAATGTGATTATTAAGAGGTAAAATTTCATTTATCATACAGTTAAAAGATCAAAATTTATATGAATTTCTTTACTTACAAAATCTTTAGGATTAATCGATTCTAATTTACCATTTTGTATTGACCAACAATAATCAGCAATAGTAATTAAATCCCCCGCATCATGGGTAACAATTAATAAAGTCCAATGTTGTTTTAATTTCGCCAAAAGTTTAGTTAATTGACGACGCATCATCCAATCCAATCCAGCAGTAGGTTCATCTAATAGTAAAATATTAGGTTGACGAATTAATTGTACAGCTAAAGCAAGACGACGTTGTTGTCCTCCACTTAAAGCATGAGGTGCTACATCATAAGAAAGATGATCTAAACCCACTTCTGTTAAGGCTTCTTTCACTCGACTAGAATTTAACTCAGGATGCCCTAATCGTAACTCTTCTAAGATGTTACTACCACAAAAATGACGCTCAGGAAATTGAAAAACAATACCCCCTAATTGTTGTAATTCTTCGCTAATTAATTCTTCATCCCCCCAACAAATTTTTCCTTCTGTTCTTTCTGCCAAGCCTGCTAGAATTTCTAATAAGGTAGTTTTTCCTGAACCACTTTTGCCAATTATTAAGCCTAATTTTTGGGGAGGTAATTGAAAAGTAATCCCTTCAATGATAGGTTTAGGGGTTGCCGCTGGGTGATAACAAACATTGTTTAATGAAAGCATTTATTAATAATATTTTGATAATAATTTAATTAGGATGAGAAAAAAAGAAAAATAAAAATAAAAATAAAAAAAGACTATTGGCGATCACCAAATTAAAAAGATAAAAAATTACCAAATCTTAGGCTCAAACTGAGCTTTATTAAAAATAGTCATAGTTTCTCCTGATTGAATTAACACAAATAAACCTTGACGAGTAGCATATTTATCTGCACCATCTTCTATGTCAATCCCTGCCACTGCCCCATATAATTGTTTGTGACTATATTCAGGAAAAAACTGCTTAAATTGACTTAAATCTTCCATAAAATCGTTAATATCTTGTACTTTCAAAGTACTTTTTACCTCCACAATTAAAACATGATTCTCATTAGTAACTAAAACATCTATCTCTAAAGTATCACCCCCTAAACGTCTTTTAACTCTTTGACTAACTTGATGAACGGGAATACCCCTATTTAAAAATAAAGTTTCACAAGCGGGGGCTACCATATTTTCCACAAAAGCTCCCCATTTTCCTGTAATAGCACCCACCTGTTGACTAACTCGTTTGACTTCTTGGCTCATTTTTTCAATTTGGCGATCGGTTTGTTGAAAACGGCGATCGGTTTCTTGAGATTGCTCTTTCATAATACGTTCTGTCTCTTTTTGAGAATTTACTAATTCTCCTAACAATTGCCATACTTCTGCTGCAGTGGATGCCATAATTTTCTCCTTAATTTTTGACTTTCTCTATTATACTTTATTTGGGTAATTATGGCGATCGCCAATAATTTACTTCTTATTTGCCTTTCCAAGAATATTAGAGGTTTTTTTGTGAAAAAGGCTTTTAGCCTATCCTTTCTTAACAGGCAGGATGCCTGTACCACAAAATATTAGGAAACTACTAAAATCGCTGTGGATTTTCCAAAGATCAACAATCAAGTATTCCTTTTTTGATTTTGAAGAGTTTATTTAGTTAAAGAATTTTTATCAATGTATATTTCAGAAAATTCTCTACTTGATTAATATATTGTTGGGCTTCTTCTTGTGTAATGGTAAATATTGTACTGTAATCAGCATTACAACGGGTTTTTTCTGC
>CAZWLZ010000111.1:0-10532 GCA_964634505.1 uncultured bacterium
TTTTAGCATCTTCTGTTGTCCACCAATCTTTAAGATTACCGTCAGCATCAAAAGTACGACCTTGACTATCAAAACCATGAGTTATTTCGTGGGCAATGACAGCACCAATAGCACAATAGTTCACCGCATCATCAAGACGAGCATCAAAGAAAGGAGCTTGTAGGATACCAGCAGGAATTTCGATACTATTAATATTAGGACTATATCCAGCATTTACTTCTGTCGGACTCGTGACTCCTAAAAAAGGCTCAAAAACAGGAGGTTTATTTAATTTTGCCAAATCTCGGCGAGTATCCCATTCACCGATGCGCAACAAGTTCCCGATAAAATCATCGGCTTTGATGTCAATACTGGAATAGTCCACCCATTCATTGTTATCAGGATAAGCTACATAGACTTTCATTTTGTCCAATTTATCGATGGCTTTTTGACGAGTTTCGGCACTCATCCACGAATTTTCTTGTAAACGTAATCGAAATTCTGCCCTGATATTTTCTACCATTTTTTCAGATTTAGCCTTATCACTAGGGGGGAAATATTCCGCTACATAAATTTGAGCAGTAGGATGTGGCAATACTGATCTCACCACTTCAGCAATTTTTTTATCGAGGGGTTTTTGTTGTTTTGCCCCTGTCATAACTGTACCTCCAAAGTTAAAATCTTCTTGAACAAAGTCTTCACTTAGATAAGCGGCAGTACTACTCAATAACCGCCAACGAAGGTAGGTTTTCCAATCCTCAAGGGATTTTTCTTTAAGTAGCTGATTCGCCGTTGCCATATATTTGGGCTGTCTGACAACAACTTCTTTCAATCCTGATAAACCAATTTCTTGGAAATAACGATCCAAATTAATATTCGGAATTTCAGTTTTCAGTTGACTGACAGACTTTTTATGATAAGTCAAAGATGGGTTATTGCCTTCGGCAGGGGTTAATTTACTTTCCGCTAAAGCCGTTTCTATACTTAAAATAGTCTGGGCTTGACTTTTAGCTTGATCTGGTTTAGCTCCTGCAAGGGTAAAGATTTTGGCGATATGGACAACATAAGCATCTCTTTGTTTACTATAGTCTGCACTGGAATAAAAATCCTTTTGCTGAGGTATCACAGGTGCAACATATAAAGCATTAACTTTGGAATTTTTAAAATCCGTAGAAACTCCCACCCCAAACACAGAAATAATACCTTTTAAACTATGATTTGCTATCACGGTTATTAATTCTTCGTGGGTTGATATGGCTTCAATTTGAGCTAAAGCAGGTTGGATGGGGGCAATACCTAATTTATTGCGTAATTCTACATTTATTCCCGATAAATATAAATCTCCGACTTGTTGAGTAATGCTTCCTTTAGGGGCGTTAGCACTTTTACTAGAGGCTTGAGTGATGATTTGTAATAATCGTTGATCTCTGACGGATTCAACATCAGTAAAACTGTCAACCCTCACGTTATCATCAGCAATGACGGCATTTTTTAACCAGTTACCATTAGCGAATTGATAAAAATTATCTTGAGGTTTAACGGATGTATCGATATTTTTGACGGAAAAACCTTTTTCTTGGGTTGGTGAAGACGATTGACTAAAACTAGGGGATTGTGTTACTACAATACTTAAAACCGTAACGAGGGAAAGGGATAAAAAACGAGGAGAAAATTTCATAAAAGTAATAAACAGATGATAATGATTAAGTGTAATTGTCCCTATTTTCAAAGAACTGGGAGAAAATATGAGACAAATATTTATTTTTATTTTTTACAACGATCACTAGAATTATAAACAATACTACTGTAACGTCCTTCTAGTGTACCCACCTCTACACAATAACCCGTGGCATTTTCGGTGTAATAAGAACTTTTACCACCTTCAAAAGTGACAGTGTTACGATAGGTATAACCTCTGGATACTAATGTATTTTCTGCTTGTCCTGCTTTTGCATCCACTAAATCTTCTAAGGCTGGAGGAGTAGTACTAATTAAATTTTCTGGTGTTTCGCCATGTTTCCCTTTAGGATTCTGACTTTCAGCAGTTTTTTCATTCAACAGTTCTTGCCACACAAGCCCCTCTTGATTTTTGAGGGATAGCTTGGGCTGTGAGAGGATTGGCAACGATAAAGGCAATGGCAGCGATCGCACTTGTAGTTAAAAGTTTTGTAAATTTGCTCATGAAATTAAATCCTTAAATTAATAATTACTTTTAGGTTTTTAATAATCGAAAATTATAACAACGATAGAACCCATTTAGGATCTATTTTGAAAACTTTATGAAATAAGTTTTAGAGTTGATTGTTTATAATTTACTATAATACAGACTAGATAACGATTTCAGATAAGATACCAAATGGGTTCTATAGAGATCAATGTGGTCGATCTTAAATATTTATTGCTAGTAGCACTAAGTAGAATCTTCATAATCTATGATTATATTAATTCAAGTTTTCACAGAAACATAAAAATAAAACATGATTTTAAAAAGAACTTTACCTTTTCTCTTGGCAACAGTGACACTTTTGGCAACCATATCACCAACATTAGCTGGAGGTATTTCGACTCTTAGAGCTAGTACTTCTAATACACGCATTAACGTACGCACAAAACCGACAATTAATTCTACTGCTACTCAATATGGGCTACCCGGAGATAAAGTTACAGTGATTGAATGTGTGCAAAATCAAGATACCGCAGGTAGTGATCTTAATTGGTGTAAAGTCAAATTTGTTAAGTCTAAAGCAGTTGGTTGGATTCGCAGTGACTTTATTATTTTTGCTGACGGTGGGGAATAATCAAGATGTGAGAAGGTAACTGAAAGTTTACTACCTTTTTTTATTCTATAATTTTTGGTTACGGTAAAGTAATAAGTTTTTATGATTTAATACCTAAAACAAAGAATTTGGATAATTTCATTTATTAGTTAAAATTTTGTTTCTCTAAAACTCTAAATTCCTTCTGTGCCACTTAGATAATTAGTTGCAATAAGAATAACAGAATCTTGCCCTCCTTTTTTTGCTTAGTTTGTAGGATAAGGATACTTTGAGGAGTCAAGCCATTATCGGGAAAATTTGCAATGCAAAAAGAAGCAGTAATAGAATAAGACGATTAATTTTTAAAATTTATTATAATTCTTCTGATAGGATAAAATGCCATCATTTATTTATTATTTTTCGGAAGATGAATCAACCAAAATCTTTTTTTAAAAAATTTTCCTCTATTAAAATTATCGGATTAACTTTGGCGATCGCCAATATTGCTCTAAATGAAGTCAAAGTATTGGCGATCGAAAATCAATCATCAGATCAAGTATTACAACAAATTGATGATTATAATCAAGAAAATGAGACTCAACAACAAGTAACATCAGTATCTCAATTAAGAGATGTATCGCCCACAGATTGGGCTTATGAAGCCTTAAGAAGTTTAGTTGAACGTTATGGTTGTATTGTAGGTTATCCAGATAGAACATTCAGAGGAAATCGTGCTTTAAGTCGTTACGAATTTGCAGCAGGTTTAAATGCTTGTATGCAACAAATGGAACGTTTAATCGCTCAAAGTGAGGCAGTTTTAAAGGAGGATATAGAAACTTTAAAGAGATTAATGACTGAATTTGAAACAGAATTAACTGCCTTAGGAGCAAAAGTTGATAATCTTGAAAGTAGAGTTAGCTTTTTAGAAGATCATCAATTTTCAACTACGACTAAATTAACTGGGGAAGTAGTCTTTGGTTTATCAAGTATTTTTGGCGGTGAAAAAAATCAAGGTGAAGAAGAAATTGAACAAATACCAATTTTAGGAAATCGCACCCGCCTAGAATTAAATACCAGTTTCACGGGAAAAGATACCCTTTATACTCGTTTAGCTACGGGTAATATTCCCGACTATATTACAACTACTGGCACAAATCAAGCTACTTTATCTTTTGCCCAACCAGATGATAATCAAGTATTTGTAGAAGTTTTAAATTATAATTTTCCCTTGACTGAAAATATAACTGTTTGGTTAGAAGGAAAAGGGGGAGCTTTTGACGATTTTACCAATACTTTAAGTGCCAACGATGGTGATGGTGGAAGTGGTGCTATCTCAGTTTTTGGTACTCGCAATCTTATCTATTATCAAGGTGAAGGAGCTGGATTAGGGGTTGAGGGCAAAATGGGTTCTTTTGATTGGAGTATAGGTTATTTAGCGGAAAATGCCAGTAATCCAAAGGAGGGTGAAGGTTTATTAAATGGTGCTTATGGTATTTTAGGACAAATTGGATTTAATCCCAATGAGAATATAGGCTTTTCTTTTAGTTATGGGCATGGTTACAATACTTCTGCTATTGGTAATAATAGTCGAGAATTTACTGATATTTTGTCGGAATTAGATGGCATTAATACTATCCATAATACTTATGCTGTGACCAGTTCATTCAAATTAACTGATCATTTTACTTTAGGTGCGTGGGGTGGTTATTCTAATGTGGCAACGTTAAATACGTTTGCTAATGATGATATTCAAGTATCTCGTGGTAGTAGTGATTTTTGGTATTGGGCAGTTAGTGCGACTTTTCCCGATTTATTTAAAGAAGGTAATATGGCTGGATTGGTTTTAGGTATGCAACCTTGGCAAACTAATTCAACCATTACTACTAATGATTCAGGTATTAAAAAAGATGATCAATCATTTCATATTGAAGCCTTTTATCAATATGCACTTAATGATAATATCAGTATTACCCCCGGAGTTATTATAATTACGAATCCTAGTAATGATGATCGTAATTCTACGTTAATTATTGGTGCATTGCGTACTACTTTCACTTTTTAACTGATGTTACGCAAAAGAGATAAATGGAAATAGGGAATGGTTAATAGGTAATGGGGAATAGGTTTTAAGAAAGTATCAGTTAGAAGTTATAAAATTATTTCAAAACTTGAAAAAATGTAAATTTACAAACAAATTATTCTTTAACCTACTACCTAACTCCTATTATTTGGCTCTAATCTCTTTTTACTGCATAATATTAGTTAACTAATTATGCCGCTTAAAGGTGAACTAGCACTAGCATAACTCTTAATAGGTATTCTACCAGCTAAATAGGCCAATCTTCCTGCTATAGTGGCTAATCCCATGGCTGTTGCCATTTTAGACGGATTCGGTGACATGGCGATCGCCGAGTTAATTAATAAAGCATCTGCCCCTAATTCCATACCTAAAGTAGCTTCTGACGGTGTACCTATTCCAGCGTCAATTACTACGGGAATTTTAGACTCTTCGATAATAATTTTAATATTAGCTAAATTCTGAATGCCTTGGCCTGAGCCGATGGGCGAACCTAGGGGCATAACTGTAACACAACCGACTTCTTCTAATCTTTTAGCTAAAAGGGGATCAGCATTGATATAAGGTAATACGGCAAAGCCTTCTTTGACAAGCTGTTCAGCTGCTTCTAATGTGCCAATGGGATCGGGTAATAAATATTTAGAATCGGGAATTACTTCTAATTTGACAAAATTATTATCTTCTTGCCCTAATAATTTAGCCATTTCTCGCCCTAATCTAGCTACTCTAATGGCTTCTTCTGCATTTGTGCAACCGGCTGTATTAGGTAACATCCAAATTTTTGACCAATCTAAAGCCTCTGCTAAGCCTTCATGGCCGGCAGCTTTTGTCTGCACTCTTCTGACTGCAACGGTTACAATTTCGCAACCACTAGCGATTACACTTTGTTGCATGGATTCGATATTAGGATATTTTCCTGTGCCAGTCATTAGACGAGAGTTGAATTTTCGGCCTGCGATAATTAGTTGATCTTCTTGATTATTAAAGGGTAAAACTGGTTGATTATGGCTAGAAGAGAGAGAAGTAGAATAACTCATAGTTAATTGTTTTGGGGTTGATAGTTTTGTTTGAAATCGGTTGATGGAAAAGTGATTTAATAAAGAATCTGATTGATTGTCGCTAATTAAATCGGCAATCAAAGACGCTGTAACGGGTGCAAGTAAAATGCCATTACGATAATGGCCTCCTGCTAAAATTAGATTATCACAATCGCTATACCCTAATATGGGTAATTCATCAGGTGTTTGGGGGCGGTATCCATTCCAAAATTCTTGGATTGGCCAATTTTCTAAGGCAGGATATATGGCGATCGCCTTATTAAGTAGTTCATTAATTCCCTTTGGTGTATTGTCAGGAATCCAACCAATATCTTCTACTGTTGCCCCTATTACTATTCTACCGTCTTGTTTTGGCACTAAATAGAGAGAATCACCAAAAATTACTCTTTCAATAGGAAAGGGAGCATTTTCGATGGTTGGCATTTTTAGAGCTAACATTTGTCCTTTAACTGGGCGTATCGCTATGGGTAATAATTTCTGTAACCAAGCACCAGTAGTAACTATATAAGTGTCTGCGGAAAAAATACCAGCGTTAGTAATAATATTTTTAACTTGCCCATGTTGTCGATTGATGGCGATCGCCTCTACTCCTTCGTGTATATCGATCGCCAAAATTTTTGCTGTAGTAATCAAGGCTTGAGCTAATTTACGATTATCAACTTGACCATCTTCAGGATACCACCAACCGCCTATAATATCTTTTCCTAAACCAGATTGATATAAATCAATTTCCTCAGAATTTAACCATAATCTCTCTGTTTCATGCTCTGTTTCTAAATTTTGATTTTTTCCATTCAAAGAGCTTGGAAGAATTGTAACAGGTGCTAAAATGCCTGTAGGTAAATAGCCTGTATTCGCTCCTGTCAGTTGTTCAATTTTACGAATCCATTGAGGATATAAATAAAGAGATTTAAGAGCTAATTCTAGCATTTTACCTTGTAATTGCTCGGCTCTAGGGGCTAACATTCCAGCGGCAGCATGAGTAGCAGCTTCAGAAAAATTACGACTTAAAACAGTTACCGAAATGCCCCTTAATTTTAATTCACAGGCGATCGCCAAACCAATAATACCGCCACCAATAATTAAAATATCTTTATTTTTATCGCTGTTATTGCTCATCATTATATTATTCGTCTTTGATCACTAATCCGATTATATAGGTATTAGGTAGGGAATAGATAATAGGGAATGAAGAATAGATTACAGTTTTATTTCGTCCATTTTACTTCAATTCTCTGGTAGAATTAATTGTGGCGATCTCCATAAATAATTTCCCATTATCTATTATCTAATACCTAATCATCTGTTTTTAAACCTAAAAGTTTTTTGAAAGTAAACCAATTTTGACGTATTTTCCAAAACTTACTACTTTCCATACCTTCAATTAAAGCCTTACTTTTCTCTAATTCTCTTTGTAATTCTAAAAATTTATTGTTTTCTGCTTCTTTAAGTTGATTGATTTCAATTTCTTCTTGACGAAACCAATTATAATAACAGTTTTCTTTATCGCTAGTATCAAAAGGATTTTTGAATATTTCTTGTAAATGTAAATCATTTCGATAACGTAATCTTTGATAATAAGTAATTAATTCTTGATTGTCAAAAAAAGAATAATAACAAGGAATTTTACTTAATTTTTGTTGTCCCATTTCAGCACACTGACTAGCATACCATTGTAATAAATCAGCAACACAAGGATTTACTAAGTCATATTTATCAGGCATTATATCTTGAGAGTTAGAAAAATGATAAAAACATAAAGGATAATCATTAACAAAAAAACCGCTTTCAAAATTACCTGTCACTTTACGATTAGAGAGATTCCAATTAGCAATATTATAAGCAGGATTTCGTAATACCGTTAAATCAGTGAAAAAAGCAGGGGCTAAATCAAGCCAACGTTGATCGGTAAATAATCCATTAGGAGTATCATCATAACAAAATTCAAGACATCTACTTGACCACCATTGTAAAAAATTTTGACCTTGAGATGAATTTTTTACACCTAAAAAACCTAAGTTAAAAGTGCCATGTCTAAGAAAACAAATTTCATTGTCGATGATGGCATCGGTAGATTTTTCTGGTTCGATTTGATGAGGAGTTAATAAAATACTGTGATGATTAAAATTTTCTAAAAGTTCGTCTAAAGGTGAAAAAATTGCTATATCTGGATCAAAAAAGATCACATTTTCACAGTTATAACGCTTAAATATTTCTCTGAATCCTAATCCTTTTACCCCTGTACACATTTCTACGACAGAATGTTTAAATAGCCATTGTTTTTGATTGGGAATGTCTAATTCGGCGATGGTGATAATTGAATCAAAACTTTCATTTTCAATAGTCATATCGGGGGGAATAATGTCAGATAAAATTAAATGAAATTTAATGTCGGGATGAAATTTTTTAATGGTTTTTCCTAAAACTCTGGCTTTAGGAATATAGTTAGTTGTACAACTGGTAAAGATATGAGTATTTTTGATTAAGTTAGCTGTCATGTAATTTGGCGTTAGAGAATATCAAGTTAATTGCAAATTATCACAAGAAAAAGGCTTGTAATGAAAGTAATATTCAGGTTTAATTATTTTTGTTTTAAACCAATTCGATTTTTTAGTTTAAACCATTGGCTTCTTATTTGCCAAAATTTGCTTGTTTTCATTGCTTCAATTTCTTCTTGTAATATGAAATTTAATTTTTTTAATTCTTCTATTTTTATATGGGTTTTTTGTAAATGTGTTTCAGTTGTTATTAAAGTTGTTAATGTTTGATTCGATTTATTTTCTAATTCTTGAGCATGAGTTTTAACTCTGGTTAAAGCATTGGTAATTGATGTCAATTGTTTGTCTTGATTAAAAAGAGTTTCATAAAAAGACATCAAAAGTTTAGCATTTTTTGCCCAATCTAAATAATTAGTTGCAAATTTAACCCCTTCTTGAGATAGTTTTTTACTTAATTCTTTATCATTAACAATTAAATCAATGGCTTCTTGTAGGGATATTTCATCAACACTAGGTAAAATTAAAGCATTTTCATAATTTGTCATAATCTTGCCGATATTTGTTGCTGGTAATATAACAGGTTTTCCCATGGCTAAAAATTCAGGAATTTTTGAAGGAAAACGATAATCATTAAAATCATCTGATTTACCCGGTTGAATTAAGACATCCGCAAGGGCTAAAATAGCTGGAATTTGTTCTCTATCAACCCAGCCAAGCTCGATTATATGTTTTTTGATCCAATTTTCATCTTCGGACAAATACTGACAATTATTATCGATTCCTGTACGAATTAAAACGGTTGGTTTTCCTACTAAATTGCGTAAACCTACTGCTAGATAAAGACATCTGACTTCTTCAAGGTTTGCTAAATGTATATTACCTGTATAACATAGAATTGTAGTATTTTCGTCTGTGATGCCTAAGCTCTCAGCTAACTGAATATCTCGAGGTTGAGGGAAAAATTGATTTTGATTAACTCCAGGATAAAGAGTAATTAGGGGCAGTTGAGGAGGTATAAATTTATTTAATTCTTCGATAATTATCGTTGCACCATCAGCTGTAGAGAGAAAATTTTGATATTTTTGAGGGTGTGATAGGTTATAAGGTATTAAATGGTCATTTTCTGAGGTTATCTTTGCGAGAGGTAATTTTAAATAGCGTTCGATAATTGATTCTTCATTATCTTCAAAATGAATAACTAATTTAAAATCATACTGAGTTGATAAGGCTAAACAATAGAGACGGATATGTTCTCTGGGTGTCCAACAGTGTACTATGTCGGGATTTTGTTGGTTGTTAAAAAGGCTAGGAAGGCGATCAATTTCATCAAATTGAGTAACTTTGTAGAGATTATCTTTTAAAGTGGAAATACTTGATTTATCATGAGGTACTGCTACAACACAGTCTAATCCTAATTTAATTAATTCATTGGCAAAATGATGGACGTGGACAGAACTATTTGTGGGAAAATCTGAATGGGATACAAACAAAATATTTTTCATTAAATTAAATTGTCTTTTTTCTCCTTTTTATTTAGTGATTTGACAAATTCAATGAAATTTTAATTCTTTTTGGGTAATATAGTCAATTTTTAGATTTTTTAATGACAAAATTTTAGTTTCTGTCATTAGAAAAATAAAGGTTTTGAGTTTGATTTTTGCTATTTTCAGTTGGCAGGTTGTTGAATTTGATTATTATCTCCTTGAGTGTTGTTGGATAATCCTTGAACTAAGCTAAATCCCGCGATCGCCGCAATAATGGTGGCACCTACTGCCATGGCAATTTTAGGTAAATTGGATGATTTTTGTTCCGTTTCCTCTTCTACTGGGTCTTCGGAATGGGCAAAGCGATTGAATAAGAAATCTAAAGCATAGTTACGTAATTCGTAGTAACGGGGGTCTTCGGTAATTTGAGATCGTACTCGGGGACGTTGAAAGGGAATTTCAAGGATTTCGCCTATTTTTGCCGAAGGTCCATTGGTCATCATTACGAGGCGATCGGCTAAGAATAAGGCCTCGTCAATATCGTGAGTAATCATCATTACGGTTAATTTATTTTCTCGCCAAATTGCTAATAATTCTTCTTGTAATTCTTCTTTGGTAATGGCATCTAATGCACCGAAAGGTTCGTCTAATATTAAAACTTGAGGACGTATGGCTAAGGC
>CAZWLZ010000112.1:0-10516 GCA_964634505.1 uncultured bacterium
TTAAATTGTTGATCATGCCAAGTAGATTTAAGATTATTCCATTGATGAGATACCTTGCTCCATTCTTGCCATAAAGTTTGATAAAATTGTGTTAATTGATTTAAAAGAGCCTTGGTATCTTCTAAATCAAAAGAAGTTTGTTGTCTCATTTTTAATTCCCTACAAAATAGATTTTTTACTGAATGGCAATCGCCAAAAACGGAATCACATTTATCTTGTTTTTTGCGTTTATTTAGGATCAAAAGTATAATGAAATTATTATCTCATTCTAACTCTATACCCCATGACTAAATCTAATTTCTTTAATGTTACTGATGTAATTACACCCACAGAAAAAGAGGCAATTATGGCTCAAGAAAGTAGTCAATCTCTAGCCTCCCACTTACAATTATCAGAATCCTCTCAAGTATTAAAAGTTATATCTGATCAAGGAGAAAGTGTTACTGTGAAAGTTCCAACGTCCGCTTTTCGTTTATTTATCGATATTTTAACACAGATGGCTCATGGCAATTCTTTAACTTTAATGCCTATTCATGCTGAATTAACTACTCAACAAGGGGCTGAAATTCTCAATGTTTCTCACTCTTACTTAATTAAATTATTAGAATCAGGGGAAATTCCTTTTCATAAAGTAGGGAATCATAAAAAAATTTTATATCAAGATTTAAGAGCATATAAAAACCTTATTAATGCTCAACGTCGGGAAATTTTAGCAGAATTAGCGGCTCAAGCACAAGAATTAAATATGGGCTATTAATGAATGCCAAAAAGTAGTTTTACTGTTATTTATGATGCTTGTGTTTTATATCCTGCACCATTACGAGATTTATTAATGTGGTTAGCTTTAAGTGATCTATTTCAAGCAAAATGGACTGAGAAAATTCATGAAGAATGGATAACTAATCTTTTAAAAAATCGTCCTGATCTTACTCGAAAACAACTGGAAAGAACCAAACAATTAATGAATCAAAATGTTAATAACTCTTTAGTAACAGAATATGAATATTTAATTGACGAATTAGAACTTCCTGATACAAATGATCGTCATGTTTTTGCAGCCGCCATTAAAAGTAATGCTGAAATAATTGTTACTTTTAATTTAAAAGATTTTCCACTTAAAAATCTTGCTCAATATGGTATTGAAGCACAGCATCCCGACGAGTTTATTTTGTCTTTAATTGATTTTAACTCTGAGCTTGTTTGTCAAGCAGTTCAAAATCAATTAAATACATTAAAAAATCCTCCTTTGAGTTTAGAAGAATTATTACATATTTTATTTAGACAACAACTTCCTCAATCTATGATAATTTTACAAAAAATATTATTGTAAAAATATTATTGTAAAAAATGGGCAATCATAAATTACCTATAAATCAGCTAAACAACCAGCCAATTTTTGTTTTTTCTCCTCATTAATTTTAATTTGTTCTTGCAGAAATTGAATGTATTTTTCATTTTCTTGTTCCGCATCTCTATAGGTAGAGATAAACTTTTCAAAAATCGGTTCAAATTTATCAAATTGTTGATCATGCCAAACCGATTTAAGATTGCCCCACTGATTTAAAACCCTTGACCATTCGTGACGAATAGTATCACGGAATTGTTCAAGTTGTTTGAGTAAATCTTCGGCATTTTGAGAATCAAATGAAGTTTGAGCCATAATTTTTTCTCCTTACTTAAAATTAGCGATAATTTCGTTCAAAATCTTTGAGAATTTCATCAAATTTTCTTAGCCATTCTAATGAATCATCTCCAGCATCTAAAGCCCTGTTTACCATATCCTTTGTTTTTTCAAAATCTTTGGTAAATTTATCTTTACTTTCTCCTTGCCAAGAATCATCACATTTTCCCCAACTGGTTTCAACTGCTTTAAATTTATCAGTTGCTAAATTTTGAAAATCTGATAAAACATGAATAAATCTTTCTAATTCTCGTTCATCAATATCAATATCTCTTGACATAATTTTGCCTCACTAAATATTAAAAATAACGTTGTTGAAAATTGGTTTTATACTCAGCAATTTCTTGCTTAGTAGGTACAGCATAAGGTTTAAATTTCTCTAATGCTGCCGTAGCCGAATCATCACGGAAATAAGCCCTTAAGCGTGGTAATTTTTGAGCATCGCTTTCTCCTAATAATAACCGAGAATCATCACCTGGCATCGTTAAACCTATACGCAAATCAAAATTAGTTAACCAAGAACGATAATCTCCTGTTAATTTCAAAAAGGTTTTCATATCTTCCAACCAAAGAATTGTATGAATACCCAATTCTGAACCTTGAGAAATTAGTTTAAGAAGTTTTTGTGCATCTTCTGATGCTTCTTCACGATTATTACGCATAACGGGACGTAAATTTTGTGCTTTATTTAAACCTCCTATAGCATACACAAAAAATAAAGATTCTCCTAATTCATCTGGATTTTGATCAGAATTTTTATCTGTTTGTTGTAAACGTCTTTCCAATTCTTTATAAGTGTTGTCTAATAAAGTTTCCGCTTTAATAATTTGCTGATCTTGATCCGCAAAACGCTTACCAATTATAGTTGGGAAATAAGAATCAAAAGCATCTCTAAAATTAACCGTCATTTCTGTCCAAAGATTATCTTCATCTGGAATAGATAAATCGATAAGATTAAATTGTGCTTTTTGTGGTTGATAACAATGAATTAAACTAATCAGAATACCACCAATAATATCAAAAATAGTTTCTTCTGATGAACCTACTAAAATCATATTACTACGAGGACGGCGACGCAATACTCCTTTAGTATGATTGCCAATTCGCATCGCTTCTCCTAACCAAAAAACTCCGGGCGTTTCTTGTACAATCCAATCTGGCTCTTTAATTAGCTGTTTATTTAGTTCTTTTAACGATAACCATTGAGTCATTTTTGATAATTGAAGTAATTGACGATTATCCTTTAATTTAGTCGGTTTTGAGCCATCAAAAAGAATTACTGGTTCTGAACGTTGATAATTGGTATTTTGTACAACAGATTGAATATGAAGTAATGCGTTAATTCTTTCCTCCGTGGAAATATCGGCGACTTGACCAATTTCATTATGATTTTTACTACCATAATTTTTGTTATAAATAACCTTACCCGGTTTATCTAATAAGTCCACAGCATCAACATTTCCTTCTGCTAAGATAGAAGCGGCAGTAGTTTTATCCATTTGCATTACCATTCTTAAATCAACTTGTGAATAAATACTCCGACTCATATTAGGCACATTAGGAGTTTGAGAAGCTATTAATAAATGAATGCCAAATGCCGCCCCTTGTTTAGCTATATTTTGCATAACTTGATTAACTTCGTCAGTAATCTTATCATTTTTTGTAAATAAAACTTGATACTCGTCAATTACCACTAAAATACGGGATAATTTTTCTCCCGTGTTATCTCGATATTCTTGCAATTTGTTGAAATTGCCTGCTGATTTGAACTTGACACTACGTTCCTCTATTTGTTGATTAACATATTCTAAAACACTTAAACCAAATTCGCGATCACTTTCAATCGAAACAACTTTAGCATGGGGTAAAGCTTTGTCTTCATTTAAGTCCTCAGAATCATTTTGATTTTTACCTTTTTCTGGATCAACATATATTTGAAATTCTACTCCTTCTTTATAATCAAGCAGATACATTTCTAATTCATCTGGAGCGTATTTTAAAGCAAGACTAATAATAATTGCATGAAGAGTATAGCTTTTTCCTGAACGAGTTTTGCCTGCTAATAAACTATGAGTTACTAATTGACCATCTTCATTTTCACCCAACCAAAATTCTAGCTTGTCCATTGCACCCATTAAACCAATGGGTGCCCTTATTTCTCTACGACTATCAGCAAACCAAGGTTGTTGCGGGTATAGTTGAGAAAAAGGAATCGTATCAACTCTTACTCCTCTTGTTGCTTCGGTGACAGCTTCGATAATTTGATTAAATTGTTCATTTTCTGGGGATTTATCCAATTCCACTTTGAATATTAAATCATTGGGTAATTTTAATTCAAATAAGGATTGATTGCTATTTTGAAAACGACGAAAATCTTTCTGATCAGCAAGAGTCACGTCCTCTGGATGAATATTTAAACAAGTTAATTCAATGTCATCTTGATTACTAATTGAGCGAACCTGAACGACAATTTTATCATTGACAGAAACAGCTTGTTGTGGTCTTTGTATCCTATTCTCAACTAATTGATTAGTAGGAACAAAACCTTCAATATTCGGTAAAAACTCAACATAAGCTCCGCCTTCTGTCAAACTGGTGACATAACCTACATAAACATTGCCCCGTTGTGGTTTAGCACCTATATTTAAACCAAAAGTTGGACGTAAAATAGTACAAAAGTCATTAAAAGTTCTATAATCAAAACTTTTCGGTCTTTCTAAACTTTCATCAATATGTAAAACAACATAAACTCCAGCTTTAGCACCATTTAAAAGAATACTTTTGAGATCTTCCCATGAACTATTATCGAAACCTGTGGGAAAATCAGTAATAAATAAATAACGATAAGCTTCGGCTACAGATTGAGCGGCTATATTGTAGTCTTCTATTGTTTCATAATTTCTCCCTAAATAATTTTGAATTACTTGTTCAATATGTTCCGTTAAACTCCGTAATTGTTCTTTAATATCATCACTACGAGTATAAGTTTTTTGACCAGCAATAAAATTATGTAAATTCTTAAACGGAAAACTATTGCCCATATTAACAGGATCAATAAATATTCCTTTTAATTTCCTCACAGGAAAGGTACTAATGACTCGTAAAGCCATCGATTCTATTCCAGAAAGAGCGACTTGTCGAGATTGGGCATCACTACTAAAAATAGCAATATGTCCGGGTTTAAAATTAGGAGAATGATTAGAAAAATCCCTAATTGGTATAATTGCTGGAATTTTAGCCGTAGGTTCAATTTGTTCAACTAAAAACTCACCGATGCGTAAAATACCCGGTGCTAAACCACTGGTTTGAGGTTGATAACTATCAGGATTTTCTGAAGGAATCCAACGATAATCATCCCAAGAAAGTGATAACAAACGTGGTGAAATTCCCGAATCAGGTTGCAATTCATCAATCTTACTTCTTAAATTAGCAATTTGTTGTTGTTGTAGTTGCCATTCTTGAGCGAATAATTTTTCTTGTTTTTTTGCTATTTGATCAGCAAGTTTAATATTTTCGTTAACATCTGAAAGATGAAGTAAACCTTCCTTTTTACACTCCTCTATTTTTTGATTAAAGTCGGATTCAGTTGTTTGAATTTCTTGAGATAAATCATTTTTCTTTTGAGGAATGTTTCTTTGTAGTTCTGATTCTAGCAATCGTAGTTCTTCCTTTTTTTTAGACAGATCCGCAATTGCGTTAAAGTCAAAACTAGGTAAACAGAGAAATAAAAAAAACAACCCCGTAAAAAAGAAAGTTACTGAAGCATTAAGCCATATTATTGTTGTCACAACAGCCACCATAACAGTTGAAACAATCCATAACATCTGTTGTGTTTTCAACTTCAAGAGAGTAGTTTGTATATTGCGTAAATCGTCTTGAGCCTTTAATATTTCATTTTGCAAATTCTCGGTCGCTTCTTGCAATTCTTTTTTTAATCTCTCTACAGTATAATCTCTTTCCTTTTTAAGTTGCTGCCAATTCAGTAAATAATCAGAAGCTTCTTTTAAAGCTGTATTCACTCGATTACGATCCGTTTTTTTATGATTAATCTTTCTAGTTTTGGGCAACCTTGAGATACCTTTAACTTCAAAATCTCTGACTAATTGATCCACTGTTTTTAACTGCGTATTGTGCCAATCATACTCTTGTTGAGCATTAAGCATCTTTTTATGTTGAATATCCACACTCTGAAGTGCTTGATAATAGTCATTAAGAACATTCTGATATAAAATTTCGTTTGGCATTGGTTTTATTGTTTTTACTGTTAATATTTTTAATATCAATAAGTTTGGGTTATCTGAAAAAATATAAATTCCTTACAGTTTAGATCATATCTCTCATTATCAATAGAAGGAAACAGCCTTGCCCTTAATAAGGGCAGGTAAAGGTTATTTGGATCATCTTGGCTAAAAAGATGTTTCTCTCTCATCTTATCCCTTTGATAAATAAAATCTACACTCTGCCAAAGTATAGTTAATTATTCACATACCAATAATAAGTAACCATAGGAATAACAGTCGCCACGATTAATAAAACCACAACCCAGATAGTAGCAATTCGATCATTGGTTTCTTCGGCACTTGAGAAAGTACCTTCTACACTAATTTCTTTAATGATAGGAGGGCCTGGATCATCTTTTCCTGATAAAATACTTACTAGGCGATCGCCACCATTTAAAAGGGCTTGATTATATTGAAGTTCTTTTAAAGGAATATAAATAGTTTCATTGATAATACTTTCTTGAGTGTTTATAGGCAAAAGTTGATTAAATTTATCGCCCAAACGAATAGCGGTTTTATTGGTTAAGGTATCGATTATAACTAAAACTTGATTAGATTTCGTCTCAGGAGTAGGAAACCAAGTATTAAATAAATCATCAGCAAATTTATCCATAGTTTCACCATAATCTAAACGGCGAATAGTAACCATACGCAATTCGTTGTCTGTATCTGTAGCCAAATTTTTCAAAGTATTATTTAATTTATTTTGAGTATCACGGCTAAGAGATTCAGCTTGATCGATAACCCAAACTGGTTCACCAGAGGCGATCGTAGGTAAATCATATACACCAACAGCTTTGGAGGGAGAAGTAAACAAACCGAAGGAAAAGATTACCAAAAAAAAGGACGTTATGAGAATTTTAAATAGTTTTTTCATAATTGATTTAACTTTTGTAAAAAGATAATTGACTTTAATTATATTAAAATTGTTGTTTGTTAATTTATTTATTCTATATTTACAAATGCAGGTTTAAAGGGTTCATCATATCTATAAGGTTGTTTATTATGTAATGGATAACTATCATTTTTTTTAGTAGAGGGAATAATAATTTGAACACTATCACCTTCTTTAAAAGGTAAATTCTCCAGCATTAATTTTCCATTTTCTGTGAGTTTTGTTTCAATTTTATGAGTAATCATTTTTAGAAAAACTTAATTTTATTAATAATTGTTTAAAAGTGTTTATATTTAATGTTTAGTGTTAAGTTTGTTTAATTTTAGCCTAATTTATTCATTCTATTTTAATCTCTAATGTGATTAGAGCCTAATCAGAATAAGGTTTTTTAATGTGATCATGATAGGATTTTAACGACCAATATTATTTACCTATTTTAAATAAATAAAATAACTATGAATAATTTATTAAACACAAATACAAATCTTCTTAATCAATTAATAAAAGAAGTAGGTTGTCAATCAATACCAGAATTTAGTATCAAATTTGATATTTCTCAATTGCAATTGTATCGTTTGCAAAATGGCTTATTATCAAAAATGTCCTTAGAAAATGTTAGTAAAATAGCCACAAGTCTTAATATTTCTATCGAGGAATTAATCGAATTATTTGCTTTAGAAACTTCCTTAAAAAATATACCCAAACCCAAAAATAATGATGACATTTTAAAAGACTATCAAAACTTACAGGCAAAATATGAAAAGCAAAATAAAGAATTAACTCAAAAATTTCAATTGGCTAGTGTCGAAATTTTAGAATCTCTATTAGTGCAATTGCCAACGTTCATTTTTGCGACTACAAGTAATCCTAATTTAGCCGCCCAAAAACTATTACCCCTATTGAAACCCATTGATAATTTATTAAATAGTTGGAATATTAAACCCCTTAATTGTGTAGGCGAAAAACTGCCCTACAATCCTCAACAACATCAATTACTAGAAGGGGATTGTCAACAAGGAGATTTAGTACAAGTACGTTATATTGGCTATATCAAAGATGATGCTATTTTGTATAAAGCAAAAGTTAGTCCTGTTTAAGCAATTAAAAGGCAAAAATAGACATTGTTAAAAAGAGGAATAAAAATCAAAAAATTTATTTTTATCCTCTTAACTTTGTACCTTTGCACCTTTGCGAGACACCATCATTAATTAATTGAATAACAGCGAGAAATAATTAAAATTCATTAGTTACTATATCAACCAAAGCAGGTTTTAAATTGGCATATTCAAAACTAAAACCGTTGATTTTTTGAGTTTTTTCGGGTAAAACTTTTTGTCCTTCCAAAACAACTTTAGCTCCATCTCCCAACAATAACTCTAAGGCAAAACTAGGCACTGGTAACCAAGAGGGGCGATTCATTACTTCGCCTAAAGTTTGACATAATTGATTCATAGTTACTGGATTAGGTGCTGTCGCATTAAATGTGCCTTCAATACTACTATTTTCTAAAGCAGAGATAATTAAATTAATTAAATCCTTGCGATGAATCCAAGAAAACCATTGTTTTCCTTCCCCTAAAGGGCCTCCTGCGAAAACTTTAAAAGGTGGAATCATTTTAGCTAAAGCACCTCCATTGCCTAAAATAATCCCAAATCTAAAGATTACTAATCTTACGCCTAAATCAATTACTTTTTTGGCTTCTGTTTCCCATGTTTGACAAACTTGGGCTAGAAAATCTTGGCCAGGGTTACTATTTTCAGTAAAAATTTCTGTTTCACTTGTGCCATAATAACCGATCGCCGAAGGATTTATCAGCACTTTTGGCTTTATTTTTGCTTTGGCGATCGCCTCAACAATATTTTGAGTGCCAAATTGACGACTTTCTAAAATAGTCTGACAATAAGACTGCGTCCATCTTTCGGCGATGGGTGCTCCTGCTAAATTAATTACGGCATCACAACCATCAATAGCATTTTGCCAATCTCCTGATTGAGTAGGAAGATAAGAAACAATTTCTAAATTAGGAAAATTAAGACTAGGAAAAATTTTTTCTGCTTTTTCTCGATTTTGAGTAAAGACAATAATTTGATGATTATTACTCAAACTTCTTACCAATTCACTACCAACAAAACCAGTCGCACCTGTAATTGCTATTTTCATTGTTATACTTAATTATTGATAACTTGATTAAACTTTTTTTATATTAATTATTAACTAACGTTACTAATAAAAGATGTTAGCTAGATATTTTTAGATATTTTTGATTATATAACTGCTATTTTTCATACAGTCAGTCAATTGTTATTCTTTTTTCTTTACTATTATCTATTCCCTATTACTCATTCCCTAAAACCTAAAACTTGGCTTAGTATAACCTCAGTTATTAATTAATAAATTCCATACCATTATTTTTTGCATATCTATCCATAAAACGCATAAATCTATCCCAAACATCACCTTGATCAATTTGAAAAGTGCATTCAACTTTTTTTAAATCATCACCATCATCACCACCAAAAATAAATTTAGTATCAGAAGGATTAACAGAAATAATACCTTCTTCATCAATTAAACGTAAATCGCCATAGGTTTTAGTCGTAAAACTCTGAAACTTTTCTAATGCCTTTAATTTTTCAAAAATCATAGTCACACTAAATACATTTGTGGTTTTATTTTGCTTAATTGTGACATTGCTTAATTCTTCAGAAAGTCCAACAAAAAATTCTATGGATGGGATAGTGTTTGACATAGGGAATTAAATTTTATTTTATTAAAAATTTTCTTAATTAAAAATGATCATCAATAAAAAGGACGAAATATATTCGCCCAATTTTTAACCTTATTCTAATTCGCCACCAAGCTTGAGCAATAAAAAGCCCCAAGCTAAACCAACTAAAACTACTACAAAACAAAGAATAGCTCCATTAAATAACATACTTTCAGCCGTCATTTTTAATCTCCTTTTATAATCTAAATTTGTAATTATCAATCTTGTCAGTATAGCATTTATTCTCACTTTAAATTGTAATGAATTATGGCAAATTCAATATATTAAATCGAAGATTAATTTTTAAATGTTACTGGTAATTAAAATTGCTACGATGAAGCTATAATTACTATTATAAGAATTAAATAAAAATGAAAGCACAAAATATCAAGACAAAGTGTTTCATTAAACTTTCTTTCTTAATGGGTATTGTAATCACCCTAACACCAAGGAAAATCAGCAAAATGATTAATTGGTGATGATCTATGTCAAGTGAGTTATGAGCAATTTTTTGAGTTATATTTTCCCTAACTAATCCACTTAAATAACTACTATACAAAGATTAGTCGTTGCTGAATTAAGGTATGAAAATCAAAATGTAACAATCTGGAATAGTTACTATTTCATAATTTGGCAATCTCTAATTAAAAAAAAATTATAGCCAAAATCAGCAACGCTAATGATTTAATATTTGACAATCTTTAGAAAAGATTACAGATTAGGATTAATAGTAAATAAGAAGCCATGATAGTAAAAGTAAGCAATATTTAGATGAATTACTCAGTTATAGTGATAAAATAATGGTTGATTTTCGTAAATCTCTTGTCAATAAAATCATATATGGTAATACTTTTATCCAACTTAATAAACTTTTGCAACAAACTAAATAAGAA
>CAZWLZ010000113.1:0-10430 GCA_964634505.1 uncultured bacterium
ATGAAAATTGTAAAACTTGCTTGTTAATAAATCTATAACTAGCAACTTGGGTTAAATTAATCAAATAATTTTAATGCTTAGTTAGGGATAATAAATAAGATAAGTTCAATTGGCGATCGCCAATTGAACAGAAGTAGAAAAATAAAAAAAATTTGTAAAAAGAAAAGTAATAAGATAGAATTAAAATTCTGTATAATTTAACATATAATTGCAAAATTTTGACTTAAAAATCTCAAAAAAGCTAAAAATTTAAAAATTAACCATTAATTATAAAAATTAAGCAAAAGGAGAAAAATAAGGAAAAAAAAGTAATTGCTAAATTTTTTTAGCAAATGCGGAGACTTATTATAGTCATAAGTTTCTAAGGAGGGATAAAAATTATCACCATAACGACTAAACAAAAACAAAAACAAAAAATAACAACGCCCATGGTATCTCATATAGAAACAGCTAGTAAAAAAAATATTGGATTTACACATGAAGATTTTGCCGCCTTATTAGATCAATATGATTATCATTTTAGCCCCGGCGATATAATTGCTGGGACGGTATTTACAATGGAACCAAGAGGCGCTCTAATTGACATTGGAGCAAAAACCGCCGCTTATATTCCTATTCAGGAAATGTCTATCAATCGAGTAGATAATCCCGAAGAAGTTCTTCAACCAGACGAAACCAGAGAATTTTTTATTCTTACTGATGAAAATGAAGACGGACAATTAACTTTATCTATTCGCCGTATTGAATATATGCGCGCGTGGGAAAGAGTACGTCAATTACAAACAGAAGACGCTACAGTTTATTCTAATGTGTTTGCTACTAATCGTGGTGGTGCATTAGTACGAGTAGAAGGCTTACGAGGCTTTATACCTGGTTCACATATTAGCATGAAAGACACTAAAGATGATTTAGTTGGTCAAGATTTGCCTCTAAAATTTTTAGAAGTTGATGAAGAGCGTAATCGTTTAGTTTTAAGCCATCGTAGAGCATTAGTTGAACGGAAAATGAACGGCTTAGAAGTTGGTCAAGTAGTTATCGGTTCAGTAAGAGGTATTAAGCCTTATGGTGCTTTCATCGATATTGGCGGTGTTAGTGGATTATTACACATCTCAGAAATTTCTCATGATCACATTGACACTCCCCACAGTGTATTTGATGTCAATGATGAGTTAAAAGTAATGATTATTGATTTAGATGCCGAAAGAGGACGCATTTCCCTTTCTACTAAACAATTAGAGCCAGAACATGGTGATATGCTTAAAAACCGTGATTTAGTTTTTGAAAAAGCTGAAGAAATGGCTGAAAAATATCGTCAGAAATTATTAGCTGGAGAACTTCAAGTTGAGGCTAGTTCAGAAATAGAAATTCCTTTAGACGAAATTCCTAGTGCTGAGGAAGTTTTAGAGGAATCTCCCATTGATTTAGCTCAAGAAGATTCGGCTGATTTAGTAACTTCTGAATCCTAATTTTTATCAATTTTTAAATATTTTTAAGGGGTGATCACAATCTTTTTGGCGATCGCCTCTTTTTTTTCTTTGATAAAAACGATGTTTTCCCTAATCCCTAAACCAAATACTTAATTTTCCCTAACTTAATTATTAAAATTGACATTTTAAAAAAGATGTTTTACATTCAAAGTTAATTACTCTAATAGAAAAAGTTAATTTTTACTATGTTGAAAATTGGAATCAATGGTTTTGGGCGTATTGGTAGATTAGTCGCTCGTATTGCGATGAATCATCCTGAAGTAGAAATTGTAGGAATTAATGATTTAGTACCTGCTGAAAATCTTGCTTATCTTTTTAAGTATGACTCTACTCACGGACTTTTTAACGGCAATGTAACAGCTAAAGGAGAGAGTATTGATATTGACGGGAAAATTATTCCTTGTCTGTCTTCTCGTAATCCCGCCGAATTACCTTGGGGTGATTTGGGTGCTGATTATGTAGTAGAGTCCACTGGCTTATTTACGACTTTTGAGGGTGCTGAAAATCATCTTAAAGCAGGTGCAAAACGAGTTATTATCTCCGCCCCTACAAAAGACCCTGATAAGGTTAAAACTATGGTTATGGGTGTTAATCATCAAGAATTTGATCCCCTTACAGATGTAATAGTTTCTAATGCTAGTTGTACTACTAATTGTTTGGCACCGATCGCCAAAGTTTTAGATGATAATTTTGGTATTGCTGAAGGGTTAATGACTACAATTCACGCTATGACTGCTACTCAGCCTACTGTTGATGGCCCTAGTAAAAAAGATTTTAGGGGTGGTAGAGGTGCATCACAAAATATTATTCCTTCTTCTACAGGGGCAGCAAAGGCTGTAGCTTTAGTTTTACCCCAACTTAAGGGTAAGTTAACTGGTATGGCTTTTAGAGTGCCAACTCCTAACGTTTCAGTGGTAGATTTAACTTTTAAAACAGTAAAAAGCACCAGTTACCAAGATATTTGTGCGGCCATGAAACAAGCGGCAGACGGAGAATTAAAAGGTATTTTGGGTTATACAGATGAACCAGTAGTATCGATGGATTTTTGTACTGATGCTCGTTCTACTATTTTTGATGCTGATGCGGGAATTGAGTTAAATTCTAATTTTTTTAAAGTGGTTTCTTGGTATGACAATGAATGGGGTTACTCTAATAGGGTGATTGATTTAATGTTGTATATGGCTAAAAAAGAAAATCTTTTCTAAAATTTTTGGCGATCGCAAAGTGTTAGGTAATAGGTGATAGGGAATGGAGAATAGGTTAGAAGTTAATTATTTTGAAATAATTTTATCTTTCCTAAAACCTTCTTTGTCAATCTAAAACCTAACCCCTAAAATCTAAAACCTTCTCAAGAAATACTATTGAGATCAAGTTCAATATTTACATCATTGATCATGGCATCATTAAGTAAATCTTTAGCCGCCTCAAGAATATCTTGTTCTAAATCCTTAATATCAGTGCGATTATTTAGATAGGCTTTAAGAGCATCCATTGGATTTAAAATATTATCACTCGTACCTAATTCGGGCAAACGAACACGAGACATTTGACTAACCAACTCTGCTTTAATCGTATATTTATGAGCTAACTTTAAAGCATTACCTAACTCTCGATGATTAATAAATTCCAATTGTTCAGAGCGTAATTTATAGATTAATCTAACAACAGCATCATTTATTTCTTTATTTTTAATGGTTTTTAAAATCAATTCTTGAGGATGTTCAGCTTGACTAACATCAATTTCTATGGTAAGAAAAGGACGAGTTGGTAAAGTCACAAACTCCCACTTAGCCTTATTTTTCTCTAACTCAACAATTACATAACCTTTATCTTCTTTTTCCTCAGAAAAATCTACTCTTTCTATACTACCTGCATAAATTACAGGCGGATTATTCTGAAGATTCAAATTTTGGTGTTTATGAACATGACCTAAAGCCACATAATCAAACTCGCAGCGAGTTAAAATACTAAAAGGAATACTAAAACCTTTGCCCACCGATAAAGTTCTTTCTGCACCCAAAGAGCATCTCTCCGCCATTAAATGAGCAAGAAAAACGGTCGGAATTTCAGGATTTAAAGCCCTAATTTCACCATCTAAAGCCGCCTCAATTTTTGTAATTAATAATTTATTGATTGCCTCCATTGATAACCCTTCAGTTTCAGGGCGAGTTAAAAAAGCACTATGACTTAACCAAGGTAAAGTAATAACTTGAAGTTGACCATTTTTAGTTGAAAGTAAATGAGTTTCTATTTTTTCACCCACTTTAAAATTAGGTACAACTAAAGTTCGATAAATAGATAAACTGGCACCTCCAACCCCTTGAGAATGTTGATCATGATTGCCAATCAATAAAATAGTAGGAATATTTGCATCTGCTAAACGCCTAAATTCGGTAGCAAAAGCTTCTTGAATATAAGGGGCTGGAGTACTATCTGGAAAAGCATCCCCACCAAATAAAACTACATCTACGGGGTCATTGATCGCTCTGTCTATGCACAAACGTAAACTTTTGACAAAATCTTCAAAACGAGTATTTAAGCCTGTTAAAGGGTTTATTTTGCCGTGATTTAAACTACTGCCTAAATGAATATCACTGAGATGTAAAATTTTGATCATTATTGGTGTAAAAAGAGAGCAATAAATAAGTTAATTTTGATAAACTATAACAATAAAAACTCTTGCTTAGTTAATCTGTATTTACTCAACCAATTTTGAAAAATCCTTGATAGTTTGATTTTCAGCTAATCGGTATTATCAATTAATTTTTCATATCAATTATTTCGCAAGTACGTCCACTTTTAGGAGGTATTGGTAAATTAAAGCGGGAATGAAAATCTTTTTGTACTTTGTAACTTAAACGAGGTGAAATTTGTTTGACTATTTGATTTAAAAGGCGATCGCCCGTTGTGACAATTAAATTTACAGGTAATTTATAAATAAAATTAGGAAATTTTACCCTAACTTGTAAGTCTAATTTCCAATTAATACAGGTAATAAAGGGAGGCACTTCTGCAATATTTTGCTTTTTATATAATTTAGTTATTTCTGGAGAGGTTTGTAAAGAATCGACTTCTTCTATATTCATCTTAGATTTATAGTCCACTTCATAACCAAGCTGATTACATTCGGGGTTATCGACTGAATACATTAAGTAATTATAATTGTTCGGCGGTTCAAGTATAACGCTCATTTTTGGCTCAACTTCATAGCCAAAAGCTCCATAACGCCCTATTGTCATGGTATAACCATCATCGCCAAAGGGTTCGGCTTTCATAGGGGCGGCACAACGTACAAACCAACCTTCATGATGATTGAGATATTCCGCTACTTTATCGATGGTTGCATACATAATCATTATTCCTTGACAATGAGTTTGAAAAGGTATGGCTTCTCGATCAGTAGATATTTCTAAATCACTTTCGGTTATATTATTTGGTAAGGTAAACTCTGATTGGTTTTCAGGCTTAATTTGATCAGACATTAAGTTATTTTTTTTGTCTATAACGAACAATAAAATTTTACCATAATTTGATTATTTCTCATTAAGATTACTTCTTAGTAGGATGAACTTTTTCTAGTTGGGTTTCGTACCTCTACCCAACCTACAAGAATTAAGCCAACTGTAAGACAAGGGGTTTAAACCCCTTGTTTGTATGCTAGAAGTAGTCTGTATTATAATTATTTAGCCAAACACAAAGTTATTGTCATAAATAGTTGTGTTCAATAATTGGGCTATGAGTTGATTAAAAGCTGAAATAATTACGTTATTTCCATTTTGCTGATAATTCCATAATGTGCCTTTATTACCTAGATTGAAGTCGGTATTAGCAAAGCCGATTACATCGAATTTATTGTTAAAATCACCAATTTGATTAATGGTTTGTGGTAACAGATTTTGATCTGTTAATAACCAAAATTGATCACTTCCTTCGCCACCAGTTAGGCGATCGCCACCTTTACCACCACTAAAAAAGTATTTATCATTACCTTCACCTAAAATAATCCGATTAAATGATCCTGAAAATACCATATCATTATCGCTACCGGTATCAATCCGATTATTTTCGCCCTCTTGAGATACATCAACAACATCATTACCCGAGCCTGTAAATAAAATTTGTTCGCTACCGATAAAGTTTTTAGCATCAGGGAATGCACTATCAAAAAGATCATTTCCTTTAGTGCCATTAACTATTTTAGGCACGGAAGGGGTAATTCCTTCTAAAATGGTATCGTCTCGGAAGTTTAAGTTTTGGATGCGATTATCTTTAGTAATAGGTGTCTCTGTAATATTAAAAGGCGTTTCTAAATAATTAGTTTGTAAATAATTGGTTAAGGAATTTTGTTCAGTTAAATTAAGATTAACTATATTTTCCCCAAAAATATTTAAAGGATAACCATCTCCTCCATTGGCTAAAAATTCTAAGGTGACTAATCGAAATTCTTTATTGGCATTTTCTGCCACCAAATTACCATTTTCAACTAATTTAATTTGATTTCCCTCTGAATCCTTTATTAATGCAGATTGCACTCTTTTACCATCAGTAATTACTGTGCCATTTTCATTAAAGGCGATCGCCACATTATCAGGATCAAAACTGAAGGTTAAACCACTAATTTGAGGAAAACTACCGATTTCAATACTGCCATAGTTGGCCACTGATTGTTCAATAATTTGCTCTAATTCAGTGCCACTTAGAGTTAATAAGACTAAATTATTATTAAAAGGCGAAATATTTTCAACATCAATATTAGTAATTTCCCCAATTTCAACACTACTTCTTATAGCACCACTATTGATTAAGGCTATATCTACCGTATTATCTAGGGTTTTAGTATTTTTAAAATGGGCATCTACGATCAAATTTCCTAAATTGGTTTCTTCTAATAATACAGTGGGAGAATTTCCTTGCAGAAATACATTAGTATTACCTATAACTACAGGAGGTAAGATCAAATCAATTTGATAAATAGTTGTAGTGCCACTAACTTCATTTGATACTACTAATAAAGGTTTACCATTGGGGCTATCTTCAGCGTTAATAAAAGTTAATCCTTCAGGGCCTAAGTCGCCTGTAGCTGGATTTGTAACACCATTGGTATTGGTAGGAATTACTAGTCCATTTTGATCAAGATAATTGCGATTATTGAGATATTTTACAAATTCTGGTTGATTTGGATTACTGATGTTATACACCATAATACCACTTGCTCTTTCTAAGCCGATAAAAGCATAAGTTTGTCCATCAATTACTCCAATGGTAATGCCTTCGGGCTCAATTCCTTTATCATCTGAACGAGTATCAAAGGAATCGTTATTGGTGTGATTTGTGTTAAAAGCGTTGAATGGTAAACCATCGGCGGCGATTTGGGTGGCGATAAAAGTTTCAAATTGATCACCACTATCGAAGACTAAATTAAAATTTTCATCCCAAATAGAAAAAGAGCGATTTCCATAGGTTTGTAATCTGTCATAATCACCATCACCATCAATATCACCATCAATACTAGAGATATTTAAACGTCCTAAATTGGTATTTTCTTTTAATTCAAGGGCATTAGGAAATTTAACAGCATCAAGAATTACGTTGTTATTACCTACTCGAATTTCTTCTCCTCGTGAGTCTCCTTCATTTGCCGTAACAATATAGGTTTTGCCTTCTACTTGATAAGTGGCGATCGCATCGGGCATAAACATAGCAAAAATAGGATGATTGGTAATATTAATACTATTATCACGATCACTGGTATCAAGTCCATTACTTTGATTGAAGTCTATTAAACCTAGTTGGATTTTCTCAATACCTTCAACAATACCAAAATCATTATCATTTAATACGGCTAAACGTCCATCTGGTAGAATGGTTAAGCCTTCTGCTTTATCCGAAGGGAGATAACCTAAAGAGGGTAAATTGGTTACTTTTACTTTGTCAATTACCCCTATTCCTAAAGCTGCTAATTCATCGGCTGTATGTTGTTCTAAAGTCTTATTTGGTAACAACTTGGGGGTATTTGGCGATCGTAAATTAGTCGCTCCTGTTAAATCAAATTTATAAACAAATTTTTGGGCGGTTGCTTCCAAAGAAGAGTCTCTTTCAATGATGTAAAATTGACCATTTCCAGCATAAACAGCATCCCCAATTTTATCGACAACTTCCTCACCGATGGCGGGTTTTTGTAGTAAATAAATATATTCTGCAACGGTTTCTCCGTTACTAGGATTAATTCCTAACATTCTGATCACGCTGGAGTTATTACTAGCTGAACGATTTGGGTTGCTTAAAGGAGTTTGAATAAAAGCATAAAGAATACCGTTATCTGTATCTAAAGCCATGCCTTCAAAGCCTCGATTACCTCGACGGCTGAAATATTCTGCTGGTAAGGTTTCTTGCCCAAAATCTCCTAGTTTAAAGTTGGCGGTAGGATTTAATAAATTTGCCAAAGCGGCAGTATTTTCTGGGACAAAACGGTTAATTAAAGTACCATTTTGGTCAAAATGATAAATCGAAGGTCGATACTCGTCAACTGCCCATAAATCACCGTTTGCCGCTTTTACAATACCTTCTAAATCTGCTCCTAAAGAGTCATAAACTGAGCCATTTGCATTTATTGTTAAATGTTGTAATCCTTGTAAAGTATTGGTTATAGGATTACCATTAGCATCGACTCCTCTTTGATCAAAATTAGGAATGTTTGGTAAACCGGTTAAAGGCTTGCCATTGGGGCGTTTTAATAAAATTTCATTGGTAATAATAATTTCTTTGGTAGTTTCATTCAATTCAAAACTAACTACTCTAGCTTGATAATTGGGCAAAACGAAAACGGTATCATTACCACTAGCATCACGATTGGGACCTCTATCTGGTATAGTTAAAAATTTAAGGTTGCCATTTTCAGCTACTCCTTCATACCATAATCCCGAAAAGCCTCCTAATTTAACAGTTTCTCCTGTGGCTGAAATTAAATCGCCATTACCATTACTAAGATTAGCAAGATTATTAAAATCAAAGGTTTCTAAGGCTGGTAAACCACGACTTCGATCGCCAAATCCAAGAGGCATAATGGCTTTAACTGTAGCGGTGGCTATATCCACAATGGCGATCGCATTATTTTCTTGTAAACTGACATAAGCTGTAGTTTGATCGGCTGAAATGCTTATATATTCAGGCTCAACATCTTGGGCAACATTTTTATTCGGAAAAATTCTTACCCCTGCATTACGCAAATTATTTTCACTGCCATTAAATTTAGTAAAACCAGCAGTGGCAACGGTGGCATTTTGAACACCATTACTCAAATCTATAATACTAATTGAACCATTTGGATCAATATTACCATCACTTTCACCTTCATTAGCTACCAATACTTTTTTGCCATCGACGGTAAAAGTAAGCATATCTGGTAATGCACCAACTGGCACACTATTTAAAGCCGTAGTAAAGTCTCCATTAGAAGCAAAAAAAACTACTTTCCCAGCATCTGTTTTTTGTACAGCCTCTATGGCGATCGCCACAATACCATTTTTAACGGCCACACTATTAGCAACGCCTCCAAAAGTAGTAGCATTAATTTCACCAATTTTTATGGGATTATTAGGATTGCTTAAGTCTAAAACTTCCACAGTTACATTATTAGCATTGACTACAAATAAACGATTAGTAGAGGCATCGAAAGCGTTTATTTCTGCCGCACTTTGATCAAAAATACCTGTACTATAAGTGCTTATGGGATTAATTTCAATAGAAGTCATAAGATTGCTTTGTGTCTTGAAATATTAATAATTTAATTAAATTTTGATAGTTGATTAAGCTACATAAATATAAGATTAACTGTTGAAAGTATTTTTTTAGGTTAAGGATAAATTATGATTTTACTTTTTTACCTAAATGGAGATCGCCATTAAATTTTTTAGATACCAATTTAACTTAAAATTTAATCAATTATCACAATCAAAAAAAAATGACTATCAATCAACAAATTGCTAATTATGGTTCGTGGCGATCGCCAGAAATAGAGTATTATATTTTATTAATGCACCCTAGAAAATCTAAAATATAGGTTAATTTGAACAAAGCAAAACCCAACAAATTAATCTTAAAAATAAAAATAATGTTGGGTTTTATGTCTTAAATCAACCGACGAAAAAAGGCGATCGCCACTTCAAAAATTGTCATAAGAATTCTACTGAGGAATTAATTTAATTAAACTTCTTAAAGTAGAATTAACAACTTGAGAATTAGGAAAATATTTTTTCACATCATCATCAAGAATAATTACATCATTATTATTTTTGGGTAGAAAATGTTCGACTTTACTCGTGCCATCTTCATAGTTAATAGTAACGCTATGCCCTTTTTGATACTGTTGAGAATATTTACCTCGAATAGGATTTTTAAGTTGACTTAAATCATATTCTTCTCTTAAATCATCTTGTAATTCACATTGTGTTTTCTCGTTCATAATATCTTCTTTCCCTTGCTGTAATTAATCTTGCACTAATTAAACGAATTTTCTCACCACGTTCTACAAAAGAAACAATAAACATCTACCTTGACTGGACAAACCTATTATAATGTAGCGATTTTCGACTTGAGAATGATCAGGATCGTCAAAATTTATTGATAATGGATCGCTAAATACTGAACTTGCTTCTTCAAAAGAAACTCAATGTTTTCCCTTATTTATCTTAGCCTTATTATCATTCCATTCAAACTCTAATTCCAATAAAATTTAACTCCTTTTTTAGCATACAATTTAATTTTAGACCCTAACAACATTATCCTTTGATTTAGACACCTCCACAAAAAAAGGATAAAACACATTGTTAAATCCCTACTAATTTCTGGTGTATTCTTAGGGGCATAATATATTATGCCCTAAATAAATATTTTGTTGGGTTGCGTTTCCTTCACCCAACCTACTGACTCCATTATGCGTCATAC
>CAZWLZ010000114.1:0-10427 GCA_964634505.1 uncultured bacterium
AGTAACCCCCGACGGTGAGATTGAGAAATGAGATCGGCTAAAACATCTTGACCTTGTAAACCTTTCGTAATAAAGGGTTGAATCCCTTCTCTTTTGGCGACTTCACTTTCGTAGAGGACGTAACCCGAATTCCAAACAACGGGATAAAGGGTGTTGAAGTTAAATTGAGCTAGTAGATCGACAGATTCCTCTAGTTTGGGGTGATCCATGAATCGGGCAGTATCATTATTAGTGATCCAAACGCCACGAATTTCAGGGTTAGTCTGCTGAGATCTCACGGCAGAAATCTGACTCATGAAGAAAATGAGTATTAATGACAAACAAAATAGATGGATGGGAAATTTCTTGAGTAATGCCTTCATCAAATCTTTTTTTATTCCGCTCAACTTAACCATTCTAACTTACCGCATTATCTCGCAAACGTCAAAAGAAAATTTATGCTATTTTAGCTGATACGATTAGTCGAAAATGATTTGATTTAATCTCTCTATTACGGTAATGTTCAGAATGATTAAAATGCTTTGGCGATCGCCAGTAGGTTGGGTTAAGATAGGAAACCTAACATGATCGATTATTGATTATTCTGATAATTCCCTAAAAAGGGGGGCATAAGAAGATATAGTTAAACTAATTTTTTCAGCAATGGATTGAATTAAAAATTCATCTTTTTTAGAATAACTACGAGGGATATTGGTGGCTAAAATTAACAATCCTTTTTCAGTCATTGGTTGACAAATCAAACCTTGAATATTACTAGGCAAATAATCAAATTCTACCTTACCCGGATAATGTTTTAAATCAACTAAATAAACAGGTTTTTGTTTTTCTAAAACTCTTTGAGTAATGTTACCTAATTTAACTTGATTTACTTCGCTGAAGATACCTCGACGTAATAAAATTTGACCATCAAAATAAACAATTAAACAACGAGTAACCGTATTAGTCAAAAGTAAATGGGAAGCCCAAGCCAATTCAATTTTGAGATTTTCGGATAAATCAGGGGCAAATTCAAACACTTCTTTTCCCATTAATTCAACACTTTCAGGGGGAGTAGGTTGAATTTCTCGTAACAATAAACTCAGTAAAATTAGGGCTGCACACAAAATGACTCCCAAAGCATCCGCCCGAGCTTGAGAGTCTAATAATTGCGTAGTAGTTAAACGATTTATCAATAGCAAACTGCCCCCTAGAATACCGATAACTAGGGGAAAATTTTTGATAAATTGATTTTGTTCAACTTTAGCCATAACAGGAGGCAATTTTTATAACTAAATATTACCATGATTAGTTGCTCTTTTTTCTCCCGGTTCTAAAATTCTTTGAAAAAGATAACCTGTGCCTCTTGCTGTTAAGATTAATTCGGGATTACTAGGGTCTTCCTCCAATTTTGCTCGTAAACGAGATACATGAACGTCTACTACACGAGTATCTACATGACGTTCAGGGGTGTAACCCCATACATCTTGCAGAATTTCTGAGCGAGAAAATGGTTCGCCTGATTTACTAACTAATAATTCTAATAAACTAAATTCCATTCCTGTTAGTCGGATTCTTTCATCGCCTTTGTAAACTTGACGTTTATTGGTATCAATGCGAATTTGATTAACTGATAATACTCCCGAACTGGGAATACCTACTATTCCTTCCTTATCTATCCGCCGTAAAACTGACCTAATTCTAGCTTCTAATTCTTTAGGTGAAAAGGGCTTAACTACATAATCATCAGCCCCTAATTCTAATCCTGTAATACGATCTGCTACATCTCCTAAAGCTGTCAACATAATAATTGGGATGTCCGATTCTTTGCGTAATTCTTGACATACTCCATAGCCGTCTAATTTAGGCATCATCACGTCTAATACTACTAAATCTGGTTCATGTTCACGAAAAGTAACTAAAGCCTCTTCTCCATCGGCTGCGGTTACTACGTCATAACCAATCATGGATAAACGGGTTTCTAAAATACGACGAATACTAGCTTCATCATCTACTACTAATATTTTTTCTTTTCTATTTTCCAATGACTTTTCTACTCCTTTTTGGCGATCGTAATTTACTTATTTAAAATATTAATTTTATTAGACTTTAAAGTAAAGTGTAAGTCTTTTTTTACCATTAGTCATTAGCTATTTTTAGAATGTTTAAAGTTTATAAATGGCGATCGTCATTAAGGGAATAGAGAATAGGTAATAGGCAAGAAAAAAGAGTTATGTAGGGAAACACCAATTAATAATTATTTAACCAAGCAAAAAATCTAATTAATTGAATCTTAATTTTTTTAAAAAAAGAAGTAGCTTGTATATCATAAAGTTTTCCCTTTTCATTAAATAAAGAAGCCATATAACCGAACGAAGATTGAGAAGAAAAAATTAAATGCTGACACTGAGAAAGTAAATATAAATCTTGTAAGGCTTCAATGCCATTTTGTAAAGGATTTTCACATTCTTGCCAATTTTGATGTAAAGTACCTCCAGAGGAAGGATACCATTTTTCAGTAATGATAACTTGATTATAGCGTTGTTGAAATTCTCGTAAAATCTCTTGAGAATCTGTCGCCAAAAATATAGAGGCCTTCGGATTTTTTTGTTTAACCTGATCTACTTTTTGATATATTTTTTCTACGGGTATTTTCATATCTGAATAGCGAATATGTACCCCTATATTATTATTAGTAAAATTCTCTTTAATAAATTGATCAAATTGATTTTTTATGTCTAATTTTATGGAAAAATAATCATCAATAATTAACTTTAAAATTTGACTATTTGTTAACTGTTGAAACTTACTATATTCTCCTGTAAAAAAAAGTCTCATATCGTGAATTTTTTGACTATAAGAACAAAAAATAATTAACTCTTCTTGATAATCTATTTTTGAGACATCAAAAGATATTTGTTCTGTACCTTTTAATTTTAATTCTTCTTTTATTCCGCCAAAAGTATAATTTAATTTACCTTTCCAGGTAGAAGGATAAATAGAATTTGTTATAGGTAAATCTTCAATATTGCCAATATTTTTACTATCAAATAAACAGTGAAAAGCATTAATTCCATGAGGTGCATAAGTGCCTTCTGTCCAATCAATAATCACATTTCTATTACTAATTTTTCCGTATAAAATTGCTGTAGCTGCCGCTAAAATACGATTACCTAAACCAGAACCTCCTTTAACTAAAATATATTTTCTATTACTATTATTCATGTCAAGTTAATTTTCATTTTAAGGTCAATTAATTAATTTTATTCTAGGTTAAAAAGTCTAAGTTATTTAAGCAAAATTCAACATAACATATAACAGATATTTTTCATAGTATAAAAATTTAAACTGTAATTAAAAAATAAATAAGGTATTAGATTTTACAAATTAAGTATTAGGTTTCTTAAAAGGATATTGGAAGCGCGAAAATTAATTTTTAAAAAATTTTAAAAACAGACATTTAAAGAAAAAGTCCTTAATTTTTAAAAGCACCTATTTTAAAATAATTACTGATTCTGTATTGCTGAAATTTTACCTATTTTACTTGCTTAAAAAAATGTTAAAAAACTTTAAGATTTTGACGTTAAATTTAACAAAAAAGATCACAAAAAAAGAAATTAAATTAAAATCAAGTTAAGGTAAACTTAATCTCAATTAAATAAAAATTTATTCATATATACTAAAAAATGGCTAGTTATAACGTTAGATTAATTACTGATGAAGATAAAGTCGGCATAACTCTAAAAATTGCTGATGATGAATTTATTTTAGATGCCGCCGAACAAGCAGGGCTAGAATTACCTTATTCTTGTCGTACTGGACAATGTGTAAGTTGTGTGGCCAAAATAGTAGAAGGTACAATTGATGATCAATCTACTTTTTTGAAAAAAAATGAAATTGAAGCTGGTTTTTTCCTTACTTGTACAGCCTATCCTAAGTCTGATTGTGTTATTTTAACTCATCAAGAAGACCCTTTATTAGACCTTTAAAAAAATTTTTTTTAATAACATTAAGTAATTAAAATCAAGTATTTTTAACAAAATTTAACCTTTGAGTGTTAATATTAGTAATAGAAATTTATATTTCTTAATCTAAAAATAGGAGCAATTTTAATTATGACTCAATCACAACCTACAAAAAACCCTAAAATTGAAGAGCCTAAATTTGGGTTTAATGATTATGCTGAACGTTTAAACGGTAGAGCGGCGATGATTGGTTTTCTAAGTGCTTTAGCTGTTGAATATGTTACTCATCAAGGATTATTAGCTTGGTTAGGTTTATTGTAAATAATTTAAAATATTAAAATAAATTATGATCATTATTTGGTTAAAACTAATAATTTTGATCAAATATGGCTACTAAAGGGGTTACCCCCCTTTATTTCTAATGGTATGATTAGATTTATTATTTTTTGAAGTAAAATAAAAAATAAAGGATAAGTTATGTTGTCTAAATTCTTTTTCTCAAGTTATCGCAAAGAGCCAATTTCTGCTTTTATTTTAATTATTGGTGTAGTTGATGGTATTATGGGCGGTTTTAGTCAGCGTTGGACATTGGTTTCTTTTGGTGTTTTTTTTATGATATTGTCTATTATCGTACGAACTTTACAAATTAAAAAAAATTCCCCCTCTGTCACTACTCAAGCTTCTAGGCGTTATTTACCCCCTAGTCAATCATCAATGCCTTTACCTTCTCTAACAAAAAATCAAAGATAGATAGATTATTTCATGGTTGACATTAACGGTAAAACAAAATTATTAGGAATTATTGGCAATCCTCTTTCTCATTCCCTTTCGCCTATTATGCAAAATATGGCGATCGCCATATTACAATTAAATTATGTATATCTTCCCTTTCCTGTCAAAACAGAAAATTTAGAGGAAGTGTTAAAAGGATTTTACGCCCTTAATTTAGTGGGATTTAACGTCACGATTCCCCACAAACAAACAATAATTCCCTTTTTAAGTGAAATAACAACCAATGCCCAAATAATTGGTGCTGTAAATACCGTTTGGCATACTGACACTGGTTGGCATGGTACAAATACTGATATAGATGGATTTATCGCACCCTTAACAAAAATTGAGCGAGATTGGAGTAAAGTAACCCCTGTAATATTAGGAATTGGAGGTGCGTCTCGTGCTGTAGTTGTAGGTTGTGCTAAATTAGGTTGTCCAGAAATTCACATTTTAGCAAGAGATAATAAAAAATTAGAAGTTTTTGAACAAAGTTGGGCAAATACCCCCTTTAGCTCGAAAATAAAAGGGCATTCATGGAACAAATTACCAGAGTTGGTATCGGCTACAGGATTATTAATTAATACAACTCCAGTAGGAATGTATCCTAATATAGAAGAAACACCCGTTAATCTTGAAGAAATAGAAACAATAAAATCAAATTTGATTGTTTATGATTTAATTTACAATCCACGCCCTACCCTACTATTGAAACAAGCACAAAAAAAAGGTTTAATGATTATAGATGGAGTAGAAATGTTAGTACAACAAGGAGGCAAAGCCTTAGAAATTTGGTTACAACAGCCAGCACCTATAGACGTAATGAGACAGGCATTATTAAATCAATTAAATATGAATTATGAATAATTCTCAGTAAAAAAACTCTCTGTTTTATTATCAAAAAATTAAAAAAAGTATCAATATGAATGAATCAGAAATAAAAATAGGAGATAAGGTTAAATTAGCCAGTTTACCACCTTATTTAAAAACTGCCGAACCTATGCCCATGTTACGCCCATCTAATTTGATTAAATTAGAAGAAGAGGGAATTATTATAGCCAAAAATCCTAGTAATTATTATAGTGTTCGTTTTGAGAAGGGTACTTTTTTAATTGATATTGAATATTTAAGTTCTTCAGAATAATAAATATAGCATAAACAACTTGATTAGGATATTATTTTGGTTTATATTGCCTTTCATAAGGGGATTTTGGGGAATGCAGTTAAAGTGTCGCTAATTTTACCGATAAAAAGTTAATTTCTTAAGGGTTGGCATTAGAAAAACAAAAAAAATTTTTCGATTGTCTGCTAAAAAAGTGCTGTAAAATTTAAGAGAAAAAACGTATAAAAAATAATCAAAAATTGTTAATGATAGAAAGTAAATTATCAAATAATAAAAATAAAAAATATCAGTATCAAACACCAATTCCACCACCAAATAATCCCAAACAATATCGAGCGATTGGTTTAATTTATGGTAAATATAAACATGATCAAGAAAAGTTGACAACAGGGATAATAAAAACAAAAGAAGGACAAATTATTTCGGCTGTTTTATTAGGTAAAACAATTTGTTTAGTAGAAAAACATCTTGATTTGAAAAAAAATCATCTTTGGATTGTTTACCCTCGAATTAAACAAGAAACTGATCAATTTCATGCTCAAATTGTAGGAGTGTGGCAAAGTGAAAATGATAATTTACTAGAAATTTTATTAACAAAACATCTTTATTTTTCTATTAGAGGTGAGGTAATTTTTAATTCTAAACATGATCAAAAAGTGATTATTAAAATACCTTATTCAACCCCAAAAAATAAGTCTAATTTAAACTTTTTTAAGTTAAAATTAATGGGTTATCTTCCTAGTGATTGTTTAGGGCATTTTTTTAATTTAGATGTTACTTTACATCAAGATAATTTGGTTATTGATAAAGCAAATGATTTAGGACTTTTACCACGAAAATTTTAATTAAAAATAGATGCTTATAATATTTAATGATGTTTCCATATATTTTTAATATTCAAGAAAAATACTATTTCTTATTGGATTAATTTTAGGCTTTAAAAAAGTTTTTTCCTAAACCTTTTTTACTTAATAAATAATTAAGTTTTGCTTGATTTAAAACCCATTGTACATAAGTATTACTATTCGGTCCTGGGTAATATTTATATTCGTTATTATAGGGATAGATTTGAGGAGTATTTTCAATAATTTCAATTAGTCGTTTTGCCCTTCTATCAAACCATTGACATTCTACCCAACTAATATCATTTCCCACTCCTTGAGAATAAGGCATTAAATTTTTGTGCAAATGTCCCCAACTAGGTTTTTTACAATTTGCTTTTTGCCATATTTCCCATCGTTGAAATTGATTATTTTGATTTATTACAAACCAATAATGGACGGCTATAAAACCAATATAAGGTATTTTGGCAACTCGCAATTCTACAATTTGATCCATATATTTTGATTATTTTAAGTAATAAATGTTTGAATTTATTTTAACTAATTTTAAAGGGGAAATAGCTGCTTTATCTGCTGCATTTTTATGGGCTATTTCTTCGACTATTTATGTTTTACTTGGGGTTAAAATTCCACCATTATTATTAAATTTAAGTAAGGGTTTAATTGCTATTATTTTAATAATAATTACTGTAATTTTTACTAAGGATTTTATTTATAATTATGATTTTTTAACAATAATTTTATTGGCTTTAAGTGGTTTAATTGGCATCGGAATAGGTGATACAGCTTATTTTAATGCTTTAAATAATTTGGGTGCAAGAAAAACTTTATTATTGGAAACTTTAACTCCTCCTTTAACTACAATTTTGGCTTTTTTTATATTAAAAGAAAGGTTAAATTTTTTGGTTTTAATTGCTATTTTTATCGTAATTTTAGGGGTATATATCGTAATTAGTGAAAAAACGAAAGAGATTTTGATAAATCAACAAAATATTTTATTCGGTTTACGATGGGCTTTATTAGGAATAATTTGTCAATCTATTGGTTCGATTATATCTCGTTTTGCTCTTTCTACTACTAATATTTCTCCTTTAATGAGTACTTTTTTTCGACTTTTAGGAGGGTTGATAATTATGTTTATTTTAAGTTATAAAAAACGTCACATTTATGTGAATATAATTAGTTCTATTTTGTCAATAAAATTAATTTTTCTTATTATAATTACGGCTTTTTTTAGTACTTATTTAGGTATATTATTGCAGCAAACATCTTTAAAATTTGCTTCTACTGGTATTGCACAAACTTTAATGGCTACTAGTCCATTATTTGTTATTCCTATTTCTTTCTGGTTGGGGGAAAAAATTTCTTTTAGATCAATTTTAGGTGTTTTAATTGCTTTAATTGGTGTTAGTTTATTTTTTGTTATTGGTCGTTAGTTATTTTTAAGAGTAAACTATTGAGATAATTAGATTAAATTTTATTAATCTTAAGTTGGGCTTATTTTTCATTTCTTTAAATTAAACTAATTTTAATGGTTTTTTCTGCTTATTTATTAGTTACTCATGGTAGTCGTAATTCTGATTATCACAAAGGTTTAGACTGTTTAAGTCATCTTATTCAACAAAAATTTATTACGTCTTTTTCAGCTTCATCTTCTGAGTTGATTCTTTTTCCTTTGGTGAAAACGGCTTGTTTAGAGTTGGCTTCTGTGTCTTTGTCTGAGTCTATTGTTAATTTTGCTCAGGAGGCTATTAAACACAAATATCAATTAGTTAAGATTTTACCTTTATTTTTATTATCTGGTGTTCATGTGAAAGAGGATATTCCTAATGAATTGGCGATCGCCAAAAGACAATTGAATAATAGGATTTCCTTACAGTTAATGCCTCATATTGGTAGCAATCATAATTTTATTTCTTTTCTCTCTCAAAAATTGGCTAGTTATCATCATCGTAATTTGATTTTACTTGCCCATGGTAGTAATTTTAAAAATGGTAATCAGGAAACGGAAAAAATTGCTACTCAATTAAATATTCCCCTTGCTTATTGGTCAATGAATCCTACCCTTGATACTACCATTCAATCTTTTCTTAATTCTCAAATTAAAGATATTTTTATTATTCCTTATTTTTTATTCCCTGGCAGAATTACTTTGGCGATCGCCAATCAAGTTATGGAGTTACAACAAAAATATACTACGATTAAATTACATTTAGAATTTCCTTTATTTTTACCTTCAGATTTAGCCAATTTAATAGTAGATAGTGAATTATAAATTATAAAAAAAAGGGATTTTACTCCCTTCTTTTAAAATTTTTCTTGACAAAAAAGAATATTTATGCTATACAATTAATTGTTTTAGGGTAAAAGAGAAGAAACAGAAGATATATTTTTATCAAGAGAATCTAAATTTTCTTTGTTTTGATCTGTTGCCAACCAATAAAAATATAAAATCGGTATAATCCCCAAAATAATACCCAATAAAACAGGAATATAAATGCCTTCTGCCATACTCATAATCATGGCAAAACCAAAATTACCCAAATAGATAAAGAAAGGGAAATTAATCGGAATTTCTTGAAACTTAAGGGGTTTGATACGCCAAATTAAAGTAGCCACCGTCATAAATACTACTCCTGTGCCAAACCAACCGACAAAATTTTGATAAGGCATCCCAAAAAAAGCTCCAGGTTGTTCCCAAACCCAGAAAGGAACAGAAGTTTGGCTCATGGCGGGATCTAAAACAAAATCCCAAGAAGTTAATAATAATGACCCAATGGCGATCGCCAAAATATCTTTAAGAGTATTAGAAAAAGACAATTTTTCTAAACCAACTCGTACCACAAGATAACAACTAAAACCGAGATAAAACCACGATAAAGGAATAGTAAAAGGTACTAAACCAGAAATTTTATAACCTAAACCAGATAGATAATGATAATGACCAAAAGGAAAGCCCGTACTTGTGCCTAATAGCTCACTGGTTAAAGAAATACCAATCGCAGGTATCATAAAACCCAAACAATACCACTTTCCTAATTGACGATAGGCATAAATAGTGACAGCTAACCAACCTAAAACCATATAAACTACGCCCCCCCCCATCATCGACAAAGAAAAGGCAGTTTGTCCAATTTCTGGCAGTTTACTAATAAATTCAGGGTGTGGTAAAACCAATAATAATCCTGCTAAACCAAATACCATTGACAGTAGATGACCTATTAATAAATAATTTTCCGTTGTTTTCAGTCTTTCATTCATTAAATTTTCACCTCTATAAAATTTGTTTTCATTTACTCTCTAAATTAATTAATAACTATTAATTTCTTAATCTTAATAATATTTTACAAATCTTTATGAAGTTTTATGAAGATTTTTTATTTTTGATCATAATTTTTTGATTAATTAAATAAAATTATCTCTGATTTTTCAGAAATACCAGACTTAAAAATTAGTTAAAATTACTTGATTCTTAAAAATAATTTATAAAAAAAAGCCTATTATTTTTTTGATAAACTACTTATATCCATATTTTTATGAATTAAATTATGACTAATCAACTTTTTTATGGTGATAATTTAGAGAATTTACGCCAATATATCAAAGATGAATCTATAGATTTATGTTATATTGATCCCCCCTTCAACTCTAAACGAAATTATAACCAAATTTATAATAATATCGGCAAAGAAGACCTCGCCCAAGCTCAGGCTTTTATTGATACTTGGACTTGGGATAAATTAGCTAATG
>CAZWLZ010000115.1:0-10408 GCA_964634505.1 uncultured bacterium
TGCAAGAATCAAGTTTTCCGTTGATCGAGCGGTCAAATGCCCCAAAATACTGGTTTCAATATAGATGGTTTCACTCACGGCAATCTAAAAAATTGATTCAAGGTATATAATATACCATTATACCTTGGTTTTGGCGATGTGGGGTTTCCTTTGGTCAATCCAATCTATAAGATTGGCGATCGCCAAATAATTCCCCTTGATAACACGTCAAATAAAAAAAGTGCAACCCAACATCCACCATATAATTAATAATAACCTTTTTATGAGAAATCAATTGTATCAATCTCTTTCATCAATCTGTCAGTTTCACAAAGTGCTACAATAATTTTTTGATAGTGCAGAATGTCGTCAAACTCTAATTTGCGGTCTTTACGGTCTTTTAGCCATTTTTGGGCTGGTTGATAACCACCAATGTAAAACTCCCAAGCTACTTGCCCAACATTGTCAAAATACTGTGTATCGTTGATGTAAACTTTACCGTCTTTGTATTTGGGTTTGCTAACCACATTATCGCCATCTATTGGATATTGCGTTATGTATTGCTCCACTTTTGGACTTTCCAATAAATGGATTTGGCGTATTTCTCCGCCCAATTTTACCAATTGCCAAAAAGTGTTTTTGTCCTTTAGATAAGGCACTCTCGGAAAATCAATTTTTAAAAACTCTTTGTATTTTTCTCGGTAGGTAGGCGAATGCAAAACTGCATAGATGTAGTCTAAAATGTCAATGGGTGCAAAGGTGTTTTCGGTTGTTTCTTTTTCGTTAGTAAATGTCAGCCCTAATTTCTCTGCTATTTGATTGACAATTTCAGCGTTTAGATTTGGTTGTCTTTCTGTGTCTTGTTTTATGGTTTGTTGTTCGTTGGTTTCGGGGTAGATATATAATGGATATGAATATCCTCTTTCTTTTGATTTATTAGAAACGTATGAATCATCAAATAAATCTTTACATATAAAAGCATGAAACCACTCATTAGTTGCAATTTGTCTACAAGATACAATTTGAATATTATCTCGTTTATGAACATGTTTCATTACTTTTGTTCTAGGTGCAGCAATAAAACCTCTATGATTATTTGTATAATATATATATCTTTTGTCAAATGGACGATAGTTATATTTAACAACAAAATTCTTGGAATAATTTAAACTTAAATCTTTTTTAGCATTTGAAATTGACCAATCATCTGATTCTTTATCAATTGAATATTTTGTTTTTAAAAGAGATGCTTCAGCCTCTTTAATTTCAGTTACCCTCTTAAATAAAACTTCTTTATCAATATCTATTGTAATAGAATCTTTTGCAGTTAAAACACCAGTTGAAGTAACATTAAACAATTCATTAATTCCAAAACCTACAGCATAAATTTTCTGCTCATCAAAATTTTTATTCACAAAGAAATAATTGGGACTAATGTTTGTTAATTGCTTAAAATCAATAGATTGGATTGAGTTTTCATTTAGAAAATCGTATTTAAAATCACGTTTCCCATAAAGGTCATAATGCAGAACTTTGCCTAATTCGTTGGCTTCCTTTTTTCCTGTTTTTACAAATACATTAATCGAAACACCTTGCATAATATCAAAAACATTAGTATCTACACTTCCGTCTGGAGCCGTTTCTTTTTTCTTGCTGTTACCGTGTAAATCAATCGTATAAATCTTGTCATAGGTTTTAAGTAAATGCCAACGCATACCCCTAAAAGTGGGATTGTCTAAAAATCCGTGAGGATTAATGTAGGCTAAAACTCCGCTTCCATTTTTTTCAATAAAATGTTGACCGTATCGCAAAAACTTTACATAATCATCATTTATCCATTTTGGATTTCGTTCTTGTAATTTTTCCTTTCCACCTGGTTCTTTTTTGTAATCATCCATCAGGCTCATAATCCATTCTCCCTTATTAGCACTTTCTCCACTGTAAGGCGGATTTCCAATTACACACATTACGGGCGTATCTCGTTTAATGTGGTTGGCTTCATTGGCTTCTGTACTTAACCAATTGGCAAATAATGTTCCTGTGTCTTGATGATGTTCTTCTAAACTGTTCGTTAAATAAACTCTAAAACGTTGGTTGGTTGTTGGTTTGTAACCTGTTTCAGTCAAAAGCAAATCTAATTTTAAATGTGCCATTGCATAACTCGCCATTAACAACTCAAAACCGTTTAGACGGGGCAATAAATGAGTTTCTACATAATTGCTCCAAATACCCTGTTGTCCTTGGAATTTTTTGTGAATGTGTTTTATTACTTCTGCTAAAAAAGTTCCAGTACCTGTGGCAGGATCAAGAATTTGAACTTTGTGAACTTCCTGTTCTGTTTTTTTGCCTTGTAAATCAACATTTATTTTTGTTTTGCTATTGTCAGCAAGACCTTGAGGTAAATCAAATTCCGTTTTTAAAATATCATCAACTGCACGAACAATAAAATTTACAACGGGTTGCGGAGTGTACCAAACGCCACGAGATTTCCGCAATTTTGGGTCGTATTCGCTTAAGAAAGTTTCGTAAAAATGGATAATTGGGTCTTCCATTTTGGTAGATTTTCCGTAATTCTTCAAAATTTCTTCTACGTTACAAGCTAAAAAGATTTCTGAAAGGTTATCAACTACCCATTTTATACGATCGTCAATGTCCGGTCCAGCAATGTAGCCAAACAGTTTCCTTAAAAATGGATTTGATTTTGGAATCAATTCTGCTGCTTTTTGTCTGCTGAAAGTTCCCAAAGTAGGGTCATGCAAACGAGCTGCAAACATTCCATAAGCAATTGTTTGTGCGTAAACGTCAGCAAAACCTTGAGGCGTAATGTCATAAATTAAAATCTCCTTAAAAGCTAACATTTGCTCTTTAAGTGTACTGTCTTGGTCATTGTCTTCACCACTGGTTAAAGCTTTTGCGATAATATCAGCAAGAAGACGAGCTTTACCCGCCATCATTTGTGCTAATTTTTTTGAGCTGTTTATTGTTTGTCCAACGTGAACGCAAAAGTCTTTGATTAGATTTTCAAAGTTGCTAAAATTCTCAGGTAAAGGTTTTATTCCTTTGTCGGTGATTTGTGCAATGGAAATTTTGGTAATAAATTCGCCTTCTCTGTATAGGTGAAAGTTGATGTAGTCCGTGAAAATCAGATTATTGAGAGAATCTTTGTAACGGTCAAACTGCTCTTTATTTCCAGTTTTCTTTGTGCCGTCAAGGTCTTTGTCGCCAATGTCTTTAGCTTCAATAAATCCAATAGGAATATCTTTTTTAGTCAAAATGTAGTCAGGGGCGCCGCAACGTTGTCTTTTTGGCTCGTTAGTAACAAGAACATCTGAAACAAACGCCTTGATTAGTTCTGCTAAGTCACCTCGATAAGTATGCTCAGTTGCATGACCTGATTTGTAGTGTTGATTAACCTTGTCTAGGTAACTATTAATAATCATTGGTTTCCTTACTTAAGCTAGATAACAGAGGCACATAACTTAAATTCTATCGCAATTGCAGTCTATTTTTTTTATCAACCTTTACTTTTGAAAGTATTTGGCGATCGGCTCTTAAGTTCGTAGTGGAGGCTAAAGCCTCCCTTTTTCTTAAAACCCCTAAAGGGTTTACTACAAACTTTTCGGGTGCAGTGATTGGTTTGGCGATCGCTTAATTGGCAACTTAACTAATCTATCTTTGTGAACCAATTGCTTTTGTTGCAAGTCGTTAAAAACCGCTCTCAAATCATATTGAAACGATTGAGCGTATTCTTCTCTATAACGGTGAATTTCATCAAGAATTTCATTTTTATACATAACTAAACCTCTAGTTTCTATCCAATAAGCTCATAGGGTGTGCAAATGACTGGCAACACATAACCGAGATCAGAACTAATCTGCGTCAGCTTCCGCTGAATTTGGGCGTTTGCCATGTGTTTGCAATTCCATGTTAGCAGATAATCTAAGTTATAGACAGTTGCTAGGGTTTATAGCAGTAGCCCAAATAGATAGATATACATAGATATAATTGATTAAAATCTTATTAAATCTCTGGCTACACTCTACCATAATCACAAAAAAACTTACCACTGTGGTCAAAAAGTGGGTATCCTATTTTTATAATTACAATTAATCTCATGTTATTAAGTTTTAAGACTGAATTAAAACCCAATAATAAACAAACCACTCTTTTTAGAAAAGCATCAGGTACGGCTAGACACGCTTATAATTGGGCTTGTGCCACTGTTCAAGAATGTTTAGCTAATGGAGAAAAAACACCTTCGGCTTTTGATTTACATAAACGATTAGTAGCTGAAGTAAAACCTTTAAATACTTGGTATTATGATGTTTCTAAAAATGTACCCCAAAAGGCGATCGCCAATTTACGTACAGCATGGGATCGTTGTTTTAAAAAGTTAGGTAAAGCACCACGTTTTAAAAAGAAAGGACAAAAAGATTCTTTTTATTTAGAAGCTGGTACGATAGCTAAACCAATGATTAAAAATGATGGTAGAAAAATAAAGTTACCAACTATCGGTTGGGTGCGATTAGCTGAACCTTTGCCATTAACAGCCGTCCATAATTGCGTAATAAGTCGTCAAGCTAATAAATGGTTTATAGCGATTAAGTACGATGTTCAGTTACCTAAAATGCCTATTGATCGCCCGTCTGTAGGGGTAGATGTGGGTATTAAAGAATTAGCTGTTTGTTCTAATGGTAAGGTGTTTGAGAATCCTAAAGCCTATGGTAGAATGCTAAAAAGACTAAAGCAATCACAACGGGCAGTAAGTAGAAAAATAAAAGGATCAGCTAATCGTACAAAAGCAGTGCGTAAATTAGCTAAATTACACGCTAGAGTGTCTAATATTCGTAAAGATGGTATTCATAAACTCACTAATTATTTGGCTAAAAACCACAGCGAAATAAAAATTGAGGATTTATCAATAAAAGCATTTTTAAAGAATCATAAACTAGCTGGAGCGATAGCTGATTGTGGAATGTACGAATTTAAAAGACAACTTGAGTATAAAACCCAAAAATTCTCAAGTAAATTAATTTCAGTTGATAGATTTTATCCTAGTAGTCAAATATGCTCAAGCTGTACAACTCATAGGCATAAAATGCCCTTAAAACAGCGAGTATATGAATGTCCAGAATGTGGACATAAAGAAGATAGAGATTTGAACGCAGCTAAAAATATACTTGGCTGGTTTGAAGGAATAAAAATTCCTGAACGTTCAGAAAAAATGCCCAGCTCGGGCAGGTTAGCTTGTGGAGTAGTAAACAAACTCAAGAGACATCTTGAGACTACAGAGAAGCAGGAAGAAAACAGTAAACAGATACAGTTATCAATATTTGATGTTGCATAGGTTTACATAGGTTTTTCAGAGCGGTTTCACTATACAAATATTGGTCAACTTTTTCTGACCAATCTGGCTCCCCCTCCAATTTTAAAGACTGAGCCATTTTAAGAAACGTTTTAGGCGTTTTTACTTCATTGGGCAAAACGCTTTTAACAATAATCCGTACCCTTGTACCTGCCGTTAAGTTTAACAGAATTTCGGGCTGAAGGGCTATCCCCTCAAATACTGCTTCGATGTCTTGGAACATCATTTTTAAGTTCTCTGCTTAAGTACCGTTGTTAATTAATTTAACCTATAATATCGCCTTTTATTTTATCTGAAGTGCTTCGTTTCCTTTGGTAAACCCAACCGACAAGAGCATATAATTATATGCTTATTTTTCATTTGAACGGGATGTACTCAACCGTGTTAATCCATTCATCAGGTTCAGAAGCCTCAGCAATTAATTCTAAATCCTTAACAAATTGACCAATTGTGCCTCCCAGTTGATGACCAAAAATTAAGCCTGAAAACTGTTTACCTTTTATCTGCCAAGTTTCAGCTAAAACCTTAAAGCGAATATCTTGGGTAAATAAAACACGCTTAAGCTCAGTCACTCTTACTAAAAGCTGATCGTCAGACAGTTCTGTAGTTCTGTCCTCAAATGCTGTCAATACGTCTATGCCTCGACGACGCAACTGCTCGGTAATCGCTTGAGGAACATGAACATCCATATACAACGTAATAGCCATTTACAGCAGTCCTTTAGCTTTCATACGAACGTAGAAAGGCGACTTGACCGCTTGAGTTATATTTTCTTGCACTTGTTGCCATTCTAGTCTGATTTCTTGGTCAATTTCTTCTTGATGATCAAAATAGTAACCCATTGCTGCATGGGCTTCGGCTAGGGTTAAGTAAAGATGCTGACGACAGATCTCTTCTACTGACCAACCATAGGCAATATAGTCCATGACAATTTGAGCAATTCTAATGCGTGGCAAACGTTGTAAACGTGCGGACTGGTGGTCGCTTTTTTCGATGTGGGGATAACTGAGGGTTAACATAATGTTTTATTTTCACCTAGCCAATTCACCATATTTTAGCAATTTTTATATTTGTTGGCAAGCCGCTCGATATTCAAGTTGCATAAAAAACTTATGCAAAAATTTAATTCTTTAATCATTATTTTTTCCTTCCTAATAATATCGAAAGAATAATAAATAATAACCCGAATAACTATCTCTATAGCCCTCATAATAAAAGCAGTACTATTATTTGTCAATAGCTTTGAAAATTTTCCTAACAATTCTTTACTTTTGAGAGGAATTTGGCGATCGCCTTTTATTTTATCTGAAGTGCTTCGTTAGGTGAACCCAACTTATAAAGTATTGGCGATCGTACTAAGGTCCAGCTTTTTCACAAACGTGAGTTAATGGGTTGCACGCCTGACCCCACGCGCAACTCATCCCATACACTCCATCACACTTATCGCTACAGTGACGTAAAGCAGCAGGTAAGCAATTTTTATTACCTACTTCAGATAAGCCAACAATGATATTTTGAAACTTGACCATCTGGATTTTAGTGCCAAATTTTAGCGGCACACGATATCGCTTCTGTCCTATAAAACCTCCGTAGAGAATTTCCTCCTGTGTCCACTCATATACTTCTTGAACACCTTCTTTCGGTATCAAGTAATAGAATCCTCTATCACTAAAATTTGGATATAACCTAAAAAGCAATTGATCTTCGTCAATTGTTAAATCGCCATTAAGGTATAACGTTTCTGTTTATTCACCTGCCACGCTTGCTGACAGAGCATTCACTAAATTCATTGAATTTTTACCTTTATTTTAATAAATTATTCATAACTATCATTGTAAAAGTCTTACTATTTTCTGTCAATAGCTTTGCAAATTTTTTTAAGAACTCTTTACTTGATTATAAATACCATTATTTTAAATTAATCAAGGATTCTTTATGTACTTCCACTCAATTCTTAAAAACAAGGAGTTTAAATGGTGACTGCTAGAAGTTATAAAATTTCTTCAAATTACTGATAAAGTTGATCTAGTGAAAGCTCAAAATAAGCAAGATTTATGTTAGCAAAAAGAATTTTACCCTGTTTAGATGTTAAGGCTGGAAGAGTGGTCAAAGGCGTTAATTTTATCGATTTAAAGGACGCTGGTGATCCTGTTGAATTAGCTAAAATTTATAATGATGCAGGTGCTGATGAATTAGTTTTTTTAGATATTACTGCTACTCACGAAGATCGCAACACTATTATTGATGTGGTTTATCGTACAGCTGAACAGGTTTTTATCCCTTTGACGGTGGGCGGTGGCATTCAATCTTTAGAGAATATTAAACTTTTATTACGGGCGGGTGCAGATAAAATTAGTATTAATTCTTTTGCTGTTCGTAATCCTCTTTTTATTAATCAAGCTAGTGAACGTTTTGGTAATCAGTGTATTGTGGTGGCGATCGATGCTAGGCAACGCCTTGATGCGTCTGGTTGGGATGTTTATGTTCGTGGCGGTAGAGAAAATACAGGTTTAGATGCTATCGAGTGGGCAATGGAAGTTGAAAAAAGAGGAGCAGGAGAATTATTGATTACTAGTATGGATGCGGATGGCACTAAAGCTGGTTATGATTTGAAATTGACTCGGGCGATCGCCGAAAAGGTATCAATTCCTGTCATTGCTTCTGGAGGTGCTGGTAATGCACACCATATTTATGAAGCTTTTACTGAGGGTAAAGCAGAAGCTGCCCTTTTAGCTTCCTTACTTCATTATGGAGAGTTGAGTATTAAAGATTTAAAATCCTATTTAACTGATCATCAAGTTTTAGTTAGAAAATAAGGTAAATTTTTATTCATATTAGAGGCTACCAATGCCTAATTTTAAAGCCAAACTAGGACTTAGGGGAATTAAAATTAAGAGTACAAAAACTAAGGTAAGTAGTGCGGCGATCGCCCTTTGATCATTAGGTTCGGTTAATTCGTTGAGGGAGGGACGTTCTAAATCTCTTTGTAAAAATAAAATAACGATCGCCCAATAAAAAGGAATAGAATTATTAATATTGGCGATCGACACGATGCCTAAAATAACTAAAGTAAGAATGCTAGTAATACGAGCAATTTTGCGACCATAAATAGCTTGAATAATACGACCGCCATCTAATTGCCCGGCTGGAAGTAAATTTAAAGCGGTGATGACTAAACCTAGCCATCCTAAAACAGCCAAAGGATGAATATTAATAATCGTAGTTTTTAAAACATCCCCTAAGATCAATTTTGCTAAAAAACCAATCAAGATCGAACCTTGAAAAAATTGAGATGGAATTTGAAAAATACTACTATCACCAGATAAACTCAAACCGATAATTAACATTAAAAGAGAAATTATCGCACCCACCGCACAACCACCAAAAGCCACATCAAATAAGGCTGTTCTATGGGGTAATAAAGACTCAAATCTAGTAATTGCCCCAAAAGAACCTAATTGTAAATTAGGCAGGTAAAAAGGAAGGCTTAGACGCAAATTATAACGTTTTGCGACCACTCTATGACCGATTTCGTGACCAATTAAAATTATCCATAAACCAAGAGTTAAGGGGATGGATTCTCGATAACGACTCCAATCAGTAAATAAATCAAAACCTTGTAATAAACTCATACCCTCGAAGGTAGTGAAAATCGTAGCTAAAAATAAAACTAAAGCTAGATTTTTTTGGGCTAAAGTTGAAGGCTGAGGATCATTAGAACTTGGTAAAACAATTACTACAGGTTTAGAATCGGGGGTTTCTACTAAAAAAAGACGATATTTATCTTCAAATTTTGATTGTAATTTTGCTGTCAATTTTTGATGAGCAATGTCTGGATTTTCGCGCAAATTCCCTCTAAAAATTGCCCCTTCTTGATAAGCAATAGTTTCGATGGCAAAAAAAGTATCTACACTAAAAATAGTTTTAATTGTAGCTAAATCCTCTTCATTAATAGGGGTAAATTCTGATTTAATTTCTGTTAATATTTGTGGTTTATTAAGATTAATTTCCGCTGGATTACTATTAGGATTATCTTCTAAATTTTTGAGATTTGATAATAATTGATTTAATTCAATTTCTGAGGGATTAACTTTATTTAAAACTTGATTTTGTACTTCTTTTCTTAAGCGATTTCCTAAGTAAATATAAGCACCACTAGATATAACCAATAAGCCTATAATACCAATAAAATTAAGGCTAATTCCTAAGGCAAATAAACTAAAAAAAACGATCCAAGGGATAGTAAAAGTAACTGATTGTAACCAAGATAAAATGCCTATTTTACCAGCTTTTTTTGCCCGATTATAACCCCAAATTAAAAAAATAAAAGTAATTAATGTAATTGAATAGAGAGCAAAATTTTCCAAAGAATTAAACATTTTAAATAGTAAATAATGAACTAAATTATTGATTATTATTAATTGATTGTATGGCTAGACGAAGATTGCCTTGATGTTGAGTCAGCAATTGATTAGCTGTTTGGGAGTCTTGATTTGTCCAATACATCATCAAAGCTAATTTTACTTGATTATTGCTTTTTTGTAAAAGATTTTTAGCTTCTTCTCTGTCTAAATCTGTTAAATCTTGAATAATGCGTAAGGCTCGATCGTAGAGTTTATTATTGGTGACAGAAACGTCAATCATGCGATTACCATAGACTTTGCCTAAACGAATCATTACACCACTTGAAATAATATTTAAAGCCATTTTCGTTACTGTACCTGCTTTTAGGCGAGTTGAACCTGCTATAATTTCTGCCCCTGTTATCAAACGAATATCGATGTCTGCGTCAATTGTTAATTGTTCATAGGGAATACAACTAATGGAAATGGCGATCGCCCCTAATTGTTTTGCCCCTTCTAATGCCCCATAAACATAAGGAGTAGTTCCCCCCGCACTGATACCAATTACTACGTCATGATGATTGATTTTTCGCTCATTGATCACGTTTTTGCCATCTTCTCTACTATCTTCAAGGGCTTCTGAACTACGGATTAAGGCACTTGCAACCCCTGCTATAATACATTGTACCATATCGGGAGGAGTGAAAAAATTTGGGGGGCA
>CAZWLZ010000116.1:0-10334 GCA_964634505.1 uncultured bacterium
TTCTTGACAAAAATCTTTACTAATGGCTTTAGTTTGATCCGATTGCATTGTACCTATATTCTTTATTTCTATATAACAAACAGGATCAAAAGTTCCTCCAAAAGTCATCATTATTTTTGATTCAAAAGAAGTCATCACATAAGATTCAGGCTTCCCTAAATGGTTCGATAACTTTTTAGATAAAGTAGTTAATAAATTTTCAATTATTACAGAATCATCAGATTTTAGGGAACATTGAATTTTTAAAAAAGGCATAATTTGTAATTATTTATTAATAGTTAAGGATGTAATTAGTAGAATTATTTATGATTTAGTAATTAAGACAAAAAGTATCACTAAATTATTATTTATTAAAAATTAATTAACCTTAATTAGTAAATAAAATTAAGTAAAATTAGTTAGTTTTGTCTTAACTTTATTTAATTAACCCCCATATTGCCAACCAGTAGATTCTAATAATAAAGGATTTCCTTCCCTATGAATACCAGAACTAATTACTTCTCCTACAAAAATAGTATGATCACCTTGATCACAAATTTCAACTACTTTACATTCAACATAACCAAGAGAGTCGGTAATAATAGGGCAACCAGTAGCTTCTCCTTCATAAAATTCTACATCTTCTAACTTATCACCAACTCTACTTTTTGGTTTAAAAAATTGGGCGGCAACTTCTTTTTGATCACTTTCAAGAAAACTTAGGGCAAATACCCTACTATTTCTTATCATTTGATTTGATCCTGAATCAGTTCGTACACAAGTTACAATTAAAGGAGGTACAAAAGATGATTGCATTACCCAACTAGCCGTAAAACCATTCATTTCAGCCCCATCTTTAACACCGCAAATGTATAATCCATGAGGAATTTTGCGTAACATAGTTTTTTTTGCTTGTTCGTCTAACAAATTTTTTCTCCTTTTTTACTCACAACAATTTACAATATATATAATAGCCTTACTATTGACTAATTTTTCTATGAATGATTCAAATTCTCTTCAATCTCTACTAGAAGCCGTTGCCAAAGGAGAAATAAGCCCTAAAAGTGGAGTAGAAAAACTTAAACATCTTCATTTTGAATCCATAGAAGATTTCGCCAAAATTGATCATCATCGTCAATTACGAACAGGTTTTCCTGAAGTGGTTTGGAGTGAGGGTAAAACTTTTGAACAAATTTTTCAAATTATGGAAGCCATGAAATTGCATTCTGATATAGTCATGGCTACCAGATTAACTCCTGATATTGCTGATCAATTAGCTTCAAAAATTCCTAATTTTATTTATTATCCTGTAGCTAGAATTGGGGCGATCGCCACAAATGCACAAACAATTAAATATGAGGGCAATATTACCATTTTAACAGCAGGGACAGCAGATTTACCTGTGGCAGAAGAAGCGGCTGTAACCGCACAATTATGCGGTTTTAACGTCAATCGTCTTCGAGATGTGGGGGTGGCAGGAATCCATCGTTTACTAAGCCATAAGGACTTAATAAATAAGGCTGATGTGTTAATAGTGGTAGCTGGGATGGAAGGTGCATTACCAAGTGTAGTAGCTGGAATTGCAGATTCTCCAGTAATTGCCGTACCTACCAGTATCGGTTATGGGGCAAGTTTTGGAGGCATCGCACCCTTATTAACTATGCTTAATTCGTGTGCAGCTGGAATTGGCGTAGTTAATATTGATAACGGTTTTGGGGCTGCCATTTTGGCAGGGCAAATTTTACGTTTAGCCCATAAGAAGGCAATAGGCTTGTAGTAGGCACTTTAGTGCCATCTTTTAGGGAAGGGCTTAAGGTTTTATTTCAAACAAAAAGAGACTTAAGCAATTTGTAATTTATTAAAAAAATTTATAGGTTGGGGGAGGGTTTTTCCTTGTTGTTGATACCATTCGATTAAACTTTCAATAACTTCCTGTCCATGTTTTGCCGCTTCCTCGTAGGTATCGCCATGAGTATGAAATTCTTGAAAAGGAAAATCAGGTAAATGCACTAAATAACAATTATCTTCTTCACTCCATTGAATCACCATTGTATAATGATTGTTCATTGTAATTCCTCCAATTTTTTTAATCTTTTTTCTACTGCTTTTTCTAAGTATAATTTAGCATCATCTCCATCTTTACCCGCTATGGTAATCGGTTCATCAAGTATGAGAGGATGAGTCCAAAATGTGTGACTTCCTTTGCCTTGACGATAAGTAAATCCTGCTTTTAATAAAATTTTTTTTCAATTCTCTAACTTTTTTCGGCATTTTTAAAACATGATTATATTTTTTGATTTATTCTTCGTTATTTCCAGATTTATCATCCCTTAAATAATCATTCTCATTAGATTTATCATCACTTGAAACCATTGGCACTTTTAAATTAATCATAAACACTAGCTGATTTCTTTCAATTTGGTGACATTAATTACTATCTTATCGGGTAATAATTCATTAGGAAAAGCTTTAACTGCTTTAAAGGAAAGAGATTATATGACATTTTGCAAAAAATGTGGGAAATTAGCTGGTTTATTTCATGTCCAAGTTAAGTTTTTGCCTGATGTAGTTCAAGATTTTTTAATTAAGACAGGAAAAGTTTCTATTGCAGATGCTTCCAATATAGCAAACGTGATTCGTAATTCGGAAGATGAAATCCTCAAATTTATGAATTATCGTTAAAAAGTAGTGTTTTGTATCTTAAATTGTAGTAGGCACTTTAGTGCCTTTTTTTATGAAAATAAAAGCTAAAGCCTTTATTATGGGCGATCGCCATTAAAATAAAAAAAATTTATTAAAAATTTCTGTTATAGTTAATGGTTGAGTGAAAAAAGATCATAAATGTTTAATTGTAAAGATTTCATAAAATCAAGATATGGGCAATAAGCCAACTATAGCTATCTCTCATTTAGGATGCGAAAAAAATCGCATCGACTCCGAACACATGATAGGATTACTATCTCAAGCAGGTTATCAAGTAGATAATTGCGAAGAATTAGCCGATTATGTCATCGTTAATACTTGTAGCTTCATTCAAGCCGCCAGAGAAGAATCCGTTAAAACCTTAGTAGAATTAGCAGAAAATAATAAAAAAATTATTATTTCTGGTTGTATGGCACAACATTTTCAAGAAGAATTACTAGCCGAATTACCTGAAGCAGTGGCGATCGTAGGCACAGGAGACTATCATAAAATAGTAGATGTGATTCAAAGAGTAGAAATAGGAGAGAGAGTCAAAGAAGTTACCCAAAATCCTACCTATATTGCAGATGAAAATATACCCCGTTATCGCACCACCAGCGAAGGAGTAGCCTACTTACGAGTAGCGGAAGGTTGTGATTATGCCTGTAGTTTTTGCATCATACCTCACTTACGAGGAAAACAACGATCTCGCACCATCGAATCAATTGTTAATGAAGCAAAAGAATTAGCATCACAAGGCGTTCAAGAATTAATCTTAATCTCTCAAATTACCACTAATTACGGCTTAGACTTATATGGCGAACCTAAATTAGCAGAACTATTAATTGAGTTAGGAAAAGTTGACATTCCTTGGGTTAGAATGCACTATGCCTATCCCACAGGGTTGACAGATAAGGTAATTAATGCCATAAAAACAACCCCTAACGTATTACCCTATTTAGATTTACCTTTGCAACACTCCCACCCAGAAATTTTACGAGCCATGAATCGCCCTTGGCAAGGACAAGTAAATGATCAAATAATCGATCGCCTAAAAATTTTATTGCCAAATGCCATCTTAAGAACAACATTTATTGTAGGATTTCCCGGAGAAAGTGACCAACATTTCCAAAATCTGTTACAATTTGTAAAAAGACACGAATTTGATTTAATGGGAGTGTTTACATTTTCCCAAGAAGAAGGAACAAAATCTTATAACTTAAGCAATCAAGTTCCCGAAGACATTAAACAAAATCGTAGAGATGCCTTAATGAAAATACAACAACCTATTGCAGCTAAAAAAAATAAAGCTGAAATCGGGAAAACAGTAGATGTGTTGATAGAACAAGAAAACCCCACAACAGGGGAATTAATTGGTAGATCAGCCCGTTTTGCCCCTGAAGTAGATGGGTTAGTATATGTGCAAGGGGAGGCATCGTTAGGTTCAATCGTTTCAGTGGAAATTACTGATGCTGATACCTATGATCTTTATGGCGAAGTAATAATTTAATAATTAGAAAAAAAATTGTTACATTACTACATAAAGAGTTAAAATGAGTTTTAGCTGAAGAGCTAAAAAATTAACCAACAAGAACACAATTACTATAGTAGTAAGATTTGATTTGTGAAAGTTGCAGACAATTGTTTGCAAATATGATTTTAGTTTTCTCAGGTTTTAATTTAATTTAAGAGAAGACAAAAATTAATTGACCATAAGGAATATTTTTGATAACTCAGATCCCATTTTCTATAGTAACTAGCAAAAAATAGCAAAAAACGCTTAAAAGTTACTTATGACAACCACTTTCAAAAGTTTAGGATTATCTGATTCCATCGTAGAGCATTTAGAGAATATCGGTTTCACCACGCCTACAAAAATTCAGACTTTAGCAATTCCTCAATTATTAACAGGCACTGATGTAGTAGGGCAATCCCAAACAGGGACGGGCAAAACAGCCGCTTATTCTTTACCAATGTTTGATAAAATCGATTCTCAAGAAAAAGGAGTACAAGCCTTAATTTTGACTCCTACACGAGAATTAGCTCAACAGGTAGCCGAATCTCTAAAAGACTTAACTTGGAAACAGAATCTTTATATTTTGACTGTTTATGGTGGCCAATCGATGGAACGTCAAATACGGGGATTACAAAAAGGTTCTCAAATTGTTGTGGGAACTCCCGGACGTATAATTGATTTATTGAGCCGCAAAAAATTAAAATTAGATCTTCTCCGTTATCTTGTTTTAGATGAGGCGGATGAGATGTTAAGTATGGGTTTTATTGATGATGTTAAAGAGATTCTTTCTCAAACCCCTGAAGATCGTCAAACAGCTTGTTTTTCGGCAACTATGCCCCGAGAAATTCAGCAATTAGTTAATGATTTTCTCAAAAGTCCCGTTTATATTACGGGTGAGAAGCCTCAAGATACTCCGTCACGTATTGAGCAACAAGTTTATATGGTGCCTCGTGGCTGGTCTAAAATCAAGGCTTTACAACCCATTATTGAAATGGAAAGTCCCGAGTCTGCCTTAGTTTTTGTACGCACTAAACGTACTGCTTCGGAATTAACTGCTAAGTTACAAGAGTCTGGCCAAAGTGCAGATGAATATCATGGCGATTTAAGTCAACAACAACGAGAACGTTTAGTACAGCGTTGGCGTGAAGGTAAAATTAAAATTGTGGTAGCAACGGATATTGCTGCTCGTGGTTTAGATGTAGATAATTTAACTCACGTTTTCAATTTTGATTTACCTGATAATACTGAAACCTATATTCACCGTGTTGGACGTACTGGTCGAGCTGGGAAAGAAGGTAAAGCAATTGCTTTAGTTGAACCTAGCGATCGCCGTTTATTAGGTCAAATCGAACGTCGGATTAAAAAACATATTGAAATCTGTACAATTCCTTCTCGTGCTCAAGTAGAAGCAAAACGTTTAGAGAAGTTAAAAACAGAAATTCAAACTTGTTTAACGGGGGAAAGATTGGCTTCATTTTTACCAATGGTAAACGATTTAAGTGGCGAATATGATGCAACAGCCATCGCCGCAGCGACTTTACAAATGGTATATGATGGCAATTGTCCAGACTGGTTAAAACATGATTGGGAAGTACCTGTGGCGGGTATAACACCTAAACCAAGTGTAGGAAGAGATGGCTATAGTAAACGTAAATATACCAATAATAGTGGTAGTAGTCGTCCTAGTATAGGTAAAGGTTATCGTGGTGGTGAAAGATCGAGTAAACCAACTTTAGCTCGTTAATTTTTCAAAAATTTAAAATAGTCTTAAAATAATTTAAGATTTAATATTAATAAAAACAAGGAATTTTACTCCTTGTTTTTTATTTTAAGTTATTTTTATAAAACTGTGGTTGTGGTACAGGCATCCTGCCTAGCATCAATCTATTAAATTTTGATGTGAAATAAGATGGTACTCTGGACTTAGGAATAGATAGCAATTGTTATTAGACTTTGGCGATCGCCAACTTTCTTAAAATCTAAAACTTCATTTTTGATTTATATAACATCAACTCACTAAACTCTATTAAAATGGATTAATTAAGCAAAAATTAAAACAAAAATTAAAACAATAATATTTGTTACATTTAATTGATTTTTTTAGGATTATATGGTAAAAAATGAACAACGTAGAACTTTTCTGTTAGAATTTGAAAAACCTCTATCAGAATTACATTCCCGCATCAGCCAAATTAAAGAGTTGGCCACAGAAAATAAGGTTGATGTATCTATGCAAATTTCTGAATTAGAAACTCGTGCTGAACAATTACGGCAAGAAATTTTTAGTAGTTTGACTCCTTCTCAAAAATTGCAAATCGCCCGTCATCCTCGTCGTCCTTCGACTTTAGATTATATTCAAGCTATGACTGATGAATGGTTTGAACTTCATGGCGATCGCCAAGGAAATGATGATTTAGCTTTAGTAGGGGGCATAGCTCGTTTGGAAGGACGCACAGTTTTAATTTTAGGTCATCAAAAAGGACGAGATACCAAAGATAATGTAGCTCGAAATTTTGGCATGGCTTCCCCCGGCGGTTATCGCAAAGCCATGCGTCTAATGCACCACGCTAATCAATTTGGTATTCCTATTATTACTTTTATTGATACCCCCGGAGCTTATGCAGGAGTAGAAGCTGAAGAACTAGGGCAAGGAGAGGCGATCGCCTATAATTTAAGAGAAATGTTCGCTTTAGATGTCCCCATTATTTGCACTGTAATTGGTGAAGGAGGTTCGGGTGGTGCATTAGGCATCGGAGTAGCCGAAAAATTGATGATGTTTGAACACTCGGTTTATACCGTAGCAAGTCCAGAAGCTTGTGCCGCTATTTTATGGAAAGATGCCAAAAAATCAGATCAAGCTGCTTTAGCCTTAAAAATTACCGCCGATGATTTAAAAACCTTAGGTATCATTGATGAAATTTTACCCGAACCGCCTAACTGCGCTCATTCCGATCCGATCGCCACGGCTAAAACCTTAAAACAAGCAATTCTCCAAAACTTAGAAGAATTACAAAACTTAACATCTGAACAAAGAAAAGAATTACGCTACCGCAAATTTAGACAAATCGGTATTTTTTTAGAATAAAACCAAGATATTAGATCAATTAATGTCTCTTAATCGATTATAATTATTAAAAGGATTTTGTAACAAAACTTTATAGTTTTCCTGATAAATTAAAATAATCTATCAAAAGTTCCAAAATAACCTCAAAAAGATTTAATTCATTACAGTATCAAAAATTAGCACACTGTAACAGTAAAAATACTCAAATTTAGGTTAAGAGAAAGTAAAGAAATGTTTCAGAAATTAAACTGAATCAAAATTGAAATCATAAATTATATTAATGAAATCTTCCCCCAATAGACAACGAGCAATTATTACAGGCGCAAGTAGTGGCATAGGAAAATCAACCGCTTTGGCTTTTGGGAAAGCTGGTATTGATGTGGCCCTCATTAGTCGCACCAAAGAAAAACTAACTCCTCTAGCTGACAAAATAGCCTCTTGGGGAGTACAAGTAAAGGTTTATCCACTAGATTTAAGCAATATATCAACAATTAAAACCAACCTAGAGGCTATAGTCTCTGATTTTGGGACGATCGATATTTTGGTAAATAATGCTGGAATGGGTTACACCAATTTATTAGAAGATACTTCTTTAACAGATTGGCAAAAAGTAATTGATCTTAATTTAACCAGTGTATTTGAATGTATTAAAGCGGTTTTGCCCACAATGAAATCCCAAGGAAGAGGAACAATTATTAATGTGGCTTCTATTGCCGCAACTAATAGCTTTCCAGCTTGGGGAGCTTATGGTGTTTCTAAGGCAGCTTTAATCTCTTTAGGGCAATACTTAGCGGTGGAAGAAAGAACAAACGGTATTAGAGTTACTAATATTTCTCCGGGTGCTGTCAATACCCCCATTTGGGATTCAGAAACCATCAATGCAGACTTAAACAGAGAAGCAATGTTACATCCTGATACTGTCGCCGAAGTGATTTTACAAACAGTAATGTTACCAGATTCTGCCGTAATTGAATCTTTAACTATCACTCCCAGTAAAGGCATTTTGTAACAATTTACTTGAATTAATCTTAACCCCATAATTTTAAATTTACGCCAGTAATACTCAATTTTATTATGACAAACAATATAAACGGTTCTAATCCGATTTCCACTATGTCTTCCAATACGGATCAAATTAAAACTCTAGTTACTTCTTTACCAGATCGCAATACTCATAATGGCAAAGCCGCCAAAATTCACCCTACCAGTGACGAACATAAAGAAAATATGATGGTAGCAGTAAAAACAATTTTAGAATCCGTAGGCGAAGACCCTGAAAGAGAAGGTTTATTAAAAACCCCCAAAAGAGTCGCTGAAGCTATGCAGTTTTTAACTCAAGGTTATAGTCAATCTTTAGAAACACTGCTAAATGGAGCAATTTTTAATGAAGGCCATAACGAAATGGTGTTAGTACGAGATATTGACTTTTTTAGTCTGTGTGAACATCATATGTTACCTTTTATGGGAAGAGCCCATGTTGCGTATATTCCTAATCAAAAAGTAGTAGGATTAAGTAAATTAGCTCGAATTGTTGAGATGTATTCTCGCCGTTTACAAGTGCAAGAAAGGCTTACTCGTCAAATTGCTGAAGCGGTTCAAAGTATTCTTGAACCTCAAGGCGTTGCTGTAGTTATGGAAGCAAGTCATATGTGTATGGTTATGAGGGGTGTCCAAAAACCAGGTTCTTGGACTGTTACCAGTGCTATGTTAGGTTCATTTCGAGATGATGTAAAAACTCGTGAAGAATTTTTAAATTTAATTCGTCATCGTCCTAATTTTCTTTAAATCTTAACCTCTAGGTCATTAGGTAATAGGTGCTAAGATTCAAAGTCTCAGAATTAATCAAATCTTTTCATGATCCATAATCATAAAGTCAATTTTTTTATAAGTATTGGAGAACCATCATGACATTTCCACAAATTCCTTCTTTATTAATTGCTTCTACTGTTTCTTATTCTGGTAAATCAGCCACGATTTTAGGTCTTGCTCATCAATTACAACGCAAAGGCTATAAACTGGGATATGCTAAGCCTATTGGTACTTATTTTCAAGGGGATAATGTACATAAACAAGAAAAAGATTTGGAGTTTATTTCTCATAATCTTGGTTTAAATTCAGATCAAATTCAATCTCCTTTATTATTTTTAGATGAAGATACTATTGCCCAAAAATTAAAGGGGGAAAATACTACTGATTATCAAAGTTGTTTAGTTGATTATTGTTCTAAAATTAAGGGCGATTTATTATTATTAGAAGGAGCTGGAGATTTAATTCAAGGTAGTCTTTTTAATCTATCTATCCCTGAAATTGTCAAGACAATTAATGCTTCTGTTTTATTAGTCACTAGGTATGATTCTTTATTTTTAATCGATGAAATTATTTACGCCAAAAGTCTTCTAGGAGACAATCTTTTAGGCATTCTTATTAATAGTATCCCCCCTGATCAATTTAATTCTGTTCAAAACACTATTAAGCCTTTTTTAGATTCTATTCATGTTGATCTTTTGGGTATGTTACCTAATGATCGATTACTTCAGAGTGTTAGTGTGAGAGAATTAGTTGATCAATTAAATGCTAAAGTTCTCTGTCGTGATGATCGTTTAGATTTAATGGTTGAAACTTTAACTGTTGGTGCTATGAATGTTAATGCGGCTTTAGCCTATTTCCGTCAACGTCAAAATATGGCTGTTATTACTGGTGGCGATCGGACAGATATACAATTAGCAGCTTTAGAAAGTTCTACCAGTTGTTTAATTTTAACAGGCAATAGTTTGCCTCAGGATTTAATTTTAAATAGGGCTAAAGATTTAGAAGTGCCTATTTTGTTAGTCAATTTAGATACTTTAAGCACGGTAGAAATAGTAGATCAAACTTTTGGTAAAGTCCGCCTCCATGAAGAGATAAAAGTTAAATGTGTTCAAGAATTAATCAATCAATATTTTGATTTTGATAAATTATTGACTAAATTAAAAATTTGACATAATTAATTATTCCCCAAAAGAATTGAAAAATTTTAATTAATAAGTTACAATAGTGAATGTTCTAAATTTTTAGGCTTGGTAGCTCAGTAGGTTAGAGCAGGGGACTCATAAG